>JASHQV010000387.1 GCA_030038955.1 Solirubrobacteraceae bacterium | reverse complement strand
CGCGCGCTGCTTGAGCATCTGTGTCGGCGCGGCGCCCGCCGCATCGCCCTCGTCACGAGCGATGCGGTCATGTCGTACACCGTCGACGTTGAGTGCACCTTCCGGCATTGGTGCGATGCCCACCGCCTGGATCCGGTGATCGTGCGAGTGCGCGACTTCACGGAGCGGTCCGGGTTTGCCGCCGCGCAGCAGCTGTTCAGCACGACCACGCCGCCCGACGCGATCTACGCGACATACGATCGGCTGGCATACGGCACGTTGCTGGCGGCGCAGGCTCGTGGCGTCCGCGTCCCGGAGCAATTGCTGCTCGTCTCGACCGCCACGGAGAGCGAGGGGGCAAACCGGATGCGTCCCTCGCTGACCGTGCTCAATCTGTATCCCGAGCTGATTGGCCAGCGCGCAACGGAGCTCCTCGTAGATCTCGTCGAGGGAAGGGAGCCGCCAGAGCGTCAGATAATCGTTCCAACGCGGGTCGTGCCTCGCGCCTCGACGCGGCGAACACAACGGGCCGCGAAATAGCGACGCATGTCCATTAGCACCGAGTTTTCGGAGTCACGCAGCATCAACACGGTCTGCGATGCGCATTCGTGACCTGTTCGCGCCCTACCAGGCCTGCCGCATGCCGCAGTGGGGGCAGCTCACCGACGTGCTGACCGGCCCCTCGAACACCGTCCCGCAGCCGCAGCTGTAGACGGCCGTGTCCTGGCTGGGATCGAGGTCCCGCCGCTCGAGCGCCGCGCGGGCCTGCTCAGCGACCGTATGCTCACCTCCGCCGGACGCCGGATCGCCGCCGCGGACGCGCACATGGATGGCCCCGGCCACCCGGCGGCGAGGCCGCCCCCGGCGGCTGAGCTTGTCTGTGGTCGACGCCCGAGCCCGCATCCCCAACGTCAGCAGTAACGGCATTGTCGTCGGAGGGTTTCGCCGTCGAGCCCGTTTTTACCTGCTGCTAACACAAGGCTCAGCCGCCTGTGGCTGGTCTCGATTCCTCCTGTGGGAGAATGCTCTGTCGCATGGATCCCCACCGTAAGCGCGTCATCCGCCTGAGCGTGGCGCTGACCGCCGCGCTCCTGCTCGCCACCGCCCTGATCTACGTCAGCTTCGACGCCGGCCGCGACGAGTTCACCGCCTCCCAGCTGCTGGCGCGGGCCAAGCCCGGCGGGACCTACATCCTCGCGGGGACCGTGCTCGACGGCTCGATCCACCAGGAGGGCAGAACGCTCGTGTTCAGCATCCGCGACCCCAAGAAGGACGTGGCGGTTCCCGTGCGCTACAGCGGGATCGTGCCCGACCCGTTCGCGCAGGGGCGGGCCGTGCTGCTCGATGTGACGGATCGCAAGGGGACGTTCGTGGGCCAGCAGAACTCGCTGACCACCAAGTGCCCATCCAAGTACCAGGCTGCCTCGGGCGCCGCCAACTGATGCTCGCCCGCGCCGAGACAAGCTGCTTCGAGACCGTGGTCGCGGTCGACCGCCGCCGTCAGTCGTAGTGGCGCTGCTCGGCCACACCCTGCTGCTGCTCGCGCTTGCCGTCTGCCTCTACGGGATCGGCGCATCGATCTACGGCGCCCGTAGCCGCCGTCGCGACTGGGTCGACTCTGGTCGCCGCTCCGTGTACGCGCTGGCGGGCCTGGCCGTGTTCGCGTTCGCGCTGATCGAGGTCGCCTTCCAGCGCAACGACTTCGGCTTCAACATCGTCGCCCAGACGTCGTCGACGACGCTGTCGACTTTCTACAAGCTGACCGCCCCATGGTCCTCGCAGGCCGGCTCGTTGCTGCTGTGGGTGACGCTGCTGTCGCTGTGGTCGAGCTTGGTGTTGTTCATCACGCGCCGGCGCCTGCGCGAGATCGCCCCCTACGCGACCGCGGTGCTGCTCGGATTCGGCGGCTTCTTCGACGCGCTCGCCTGCTTTGCCGCCAACCCGTTTGCCACGAGCAGCCCGGCGCCCACCCAGGGCGCCGGGCTCGACCCTCTCCTGCAGCACCCGACGATGATGTTTCACCCGCCGATGCTCTACTCGGGCTACACGCTGATGGCGATCCCGTTCGCGTTCGCGGTCGGCGCGCTCGTCAGCGGGCGCTTGGGGTCGGAGTGGATCCGGGACACGCGGCGCTTCGCGCTGGCCGCCTGGCTATTCCTCGGGATCGGCATCATCCTCGGCGCCCTGTGGTCCTACACCGAGCTCGGCTGGGGCGGTTACTGGGGCTGGGACCCGGTCGAGAACGCGGCGCTGATGCCTTGGCTGTGCATCACCGCGTTCATCCACTCGATCCAGATCCAGGAGAAGCGGGGGATGCTGAAGGTGTGGAACGTGTCGCTGATCCTGATGAGCGGCACGCTGGCGATCTTCGGGACGTTCCTGGTCCGCTCCGGGGTGCTCGACTCGATCCACGCGTTCGGTGCCTCGACGCTCGGGGTGCCGTTCGTCGTCCTGCTGGGCGTGATGGTGCTCGGCTCGATCGGACTGATCGTGTACCGCCGCCCGGCGCTGATGTCCGAGCACCGGATCGACTCGCTGCTGTCCCGCGAGGCGATGTTCCTGTTCCAGAACCTGGTGCTGGTGGCGATGGTGTTCGTGATCTTCTGGGTGACGATGTTCCCGCTGATCTCCGAAGCCGTGACCGGCACGAAGGTGTCGGTCGGGCCGCCCGCGTTCACGCCGTTCGTCGTGCCGCTCGCACTGGTGCTGGTCGCGCTCGCCGGGATCGGCCCGTTGATCTCCTGGCGGCGCGTGAGCGCCGCCAACCTGCGCCGCAACTTCGTCTTCCCGGTCGCGTTCGCTGCGGTCGTGCTGTTCGTCGTGCTGGCGCTTGCGCACGCGACCAGCAAGCCGCTGGCGATTGCGATGTGGACGTTTGGCGCGCTCGTGATCGCGACCGTGCTGCAGGAGTTCTACCGTGGCACCAGCGCTCGCCGGGCGATCACGGGCGACGCCTGGCCGCTCGCGCTGGGCGGCCTGGTCCGCCGCAACCGCCGCCGCTACGGGGGCTACCTCGTGCACCTGGGGATCGCCGTGCTGCTGATTGGGGTCGCCGCCTCCTCGTCGTTCCAGCACTCGCGCGAGCTGTTCCTCAGCCCGGGCCAGTCGGCGATCGTGGACGGCTACCGGTTCGACTACGTGAGGCCGACCGAGGCGACGCTGGCCTCCAAGATCTCGTTCGGCGCGGTGCTGCGCGTGAGCAAGGGCGGACATTACGTGACGACGCTGCGAACGACCCGCGGCTACTACCCGGACGTCCAGTCCAGCGCCGGCGTGATCGGCCGCTTCTTCGCGGGCGAGGCCGACAGCACGGTCGGGCTCGACGCCGGGCCGACGCGCAACCTGTGGGCCGTGACCTCGGCGAACCCGGATCCGCTGTCGGGATACATCAACCGCGGCAACCGCGTGTTCGGGAACTACCTGGCCGCGATCATGGCGAAGCTCTCGAAGCTCACGCCCGCTCAGCAGAGCAAAGTGCTGAATGGCTTCTACGCGGAACGCGACATCGCCGTGGCCGGCATCGCTCGCCGCTTCGTCACCCACACGTGGCCGGTCGAGTTCCTGATCATCGTCGCGCCGCTCGTTACATGGATCTGGGCCGGCGCGCTGATCATGGCCGGTGGCGGCCTGATCGCGCTGTGGCCGGTGCCGGTGCTGGCGAGGCGGCGTATCACCGCTGTGTACCGGGCCCGGCTGGCCCGCGAGCCAGCCTAGACTCGTCTGGAGAGCCGCCCGTCGGTAGCGCGGGGCTGCCGAGCATGCCGACATGACCTACGTGATCGTCCTCGCCGTCCTGTTCGCCGTGGTCTTCGTGATCACCGCACCGCTGCGCCGCGATCCCGCCCGTCCGGAGCCGGGCAGCGACGGCGCCACCGGCGTGGCTCCATCCGAGCTGTTGGAGCTCGAGGCCGAGCGCGACGCCAAGTACCGCGAGATCCGCGACGCCGAGCTCGACCACCAGACCGGCAAGCTGTCCGACGAGGACTTCGAGGCGATCGACTCGACCCTGCGCAGCGAGGCGGTCGCGATCCTCCGGCGCCTCGATGCCGCAGCCAAGCCTCGGCGCGGCTAAGGGTGCGTAGAAGAATCAGATCGCGTCCTTTGGCGGCGTCTAGACGCGCCTGGCGCCGCGACACCGCCGTACCACCAGTACGGCTCGTGTCACGGCCGGGTGGGCGGGATCGATTCCACGCCCAGCCGCTCGCCAAATCTCACGACTAACTCTCCTCCGGACCCTGACGCGGGCACCCGAAACTGAGCTGGCGCGCGCTTTCGTAAGCACGACGAGCAGCGGATGCCAGCGGCTACCATCTGGTGGTGATGGTCACGATCCTCGACGTCGTCCAGGTGTTCATCAGCGTCATGCTGATCTTCCTGGTGCTGATGCACTCTGGCAAGGATGCGGGGCTGTCGGGCGCATTCGGCGTTGGCACGGGCGCCGGGCCGCTCGGCGGCGGATCGCTGGTCGAGCGCAACCTGAACCGCTGGACGATCGCGTTCGCGATCCTGTTTGCGATCAACACGATCGTGCTGATCAAGATCGCCTAGCGGCAGCGAGGCTGCGCTCAGGCGACGACGAGGAGGGCGCACGATGGGCCGCGACGTCCGCCGCTTGGGAACGACGTCCACCCGAAAGGGTCAGCGGAACGCCGCGCCGATCGCGAGGAACCGCTCGTCCGTAATGCTCTCGAACGCCTCGATCGCCACTGGGTCGAAGTGGCGGCCGGATTGCGCGATGATCATCGCGCGTGCCTCCCAGACCGGTGAGGCGGGGCGGTACGGCCGGTCGGAGGTGAGCGCGTCCAGCACGTCTGCGACCGCGAACACCCTCGCTGCCAGCGGAATCTCGTCGCCGCCCATCTTGTCCGGATAGCCCTTGCCGTCCCAGCGCTCGTGATGCGAGCGCACCAGCACGGTGCCGTCGCCAAGGAAGTCGTGGACGATCGTCTCGCCGATGATCGGGTGCTGTTGCATCAGCGCCCGCTCCCGACGCGACAGGGGGCCGTCCTTGAGCAGGATCGCGTCGGCGATCCCGACCTTGCCGACATCGTGCAGGAGGAAGCCGAACTCGGTGCTGGGATCGTCGGCCAGATGCGTATCCACCTTGCTCACGATCTCCATGCCGTAGGCGGCCACGCGCTCGGCGTGCTTGCCGGTGTACCGGTCGCGCGCCTCGACCGCGTTCGCCAGCGCGGTCACCGTCGCCCGGTAGCCGTTGCCCATCATCTGCGCCCGGGAACGCTGCTGCCTGCAGATCTCGCGCATGTCGAGCGCGTAGATCTCGAGCTGACGCTCGGTGTCGATCGCCTCGCGCTCGCGCCGGCTGAGCTCGGCCTGGAGGCGTCGCACTTCGTCGCGCAAGCGCTCCATCTCGGAGGCCTGGTTGGCGACCCCTGAGAGCTGGTCGGTGACCCCTCGCACCGGCATAAACAAAAAGCCTAGCGCTATGCGTTGCGAGCACCAATCAGATGTCCAGCTTTGCAAGATCGCTGGCGCTCCGCCGCCGCCCGCCTCGAGCGCCGCCGATCAGCTGATCACGTGGACCGGCACGCCCAGCCCGACGTGGCGAGCGAGCCAGAAGTCGGCTGCCACCTCGAGCCGGATGCAGCCGTGCGAGATGTGCCCGGGGATCCCGCTCGGGTCGTAGTAAGGACCGTGGATCCCGACCACGCCGCCCCCCGGCCAGTCGGTCAGGGTCGAGTAGTCGGTCGTCCCGAACGCGTACGGGTAGTAGCCAGAGCTGGGACTCGAGATCTTGAACACCTCGCGGATCCAGAAGTGCCCGGTAGGGGTCGGCGTCGCGGGCTTGCCGACGCCCACGGGGGCGCTCCAAGCCTTGTGGCCGTGGTCGTACACGTACATGTGGGCGCTCACGCGGTTGACCACGATCAGCCAGTGGGTCAGGTGGTAGCGGCTCAGCGCGCGCCGGGGCACCCAACCGACGCGGCCGTTTGGCCGTCCCGGGATCCGCAGCTTCACCCACACCTGCCCCTTCGAGTTGGTCGTCTGCCTGAGCAGCAGGTAGAGCTCGGGGAAGCCATCGGGCGTGTACCAGTTGGTGCGCACGATGCGGCGCGACGAGGATGCGTCGGACTTGTGTATCCAGACGATCTCGTTCGTGTAGGCCCAGCGTGTGAAGCTCGTCTCGTTCGACAGCAGGACCGTGGCCGGCGGCTTCTTCTTGGTGGTCGGCGTCGTGGTCGTGGTCGGGGTCGTGCCGGTGGTGGTCGTGCCGGTGGTGGTCGTCGGGGTCGTGCCCGTGGTGGTCGTCCCGGTCGTGGTCGTGCTGGTGGCCGCGGTCGCGCGCGTCTGCGTCGACGCATCGCTCGCGTGAGTCGCGGCAGCGTGTGCACGCTGGAACTGCGCCGGCACCGGGTACAGGGAGCGGATCTCGATCCCGTGCCACATGCGCGGCGCGCCGAGCCATTGCGGAGACGCACCAGACGGCACCGCCAACCAGCCGCCCAGCGCGGCTATGGCCAAGCCCGCCACCGCCGCCGATGCCCACCGCGTGCTGCTCATCTCGTCACCTTTCTAGACCCTCTCGCAAGTCCGGCCGAAGCCTCTGGTGCCAGCCCCTCGACCACGCGCGGAACAAGCATAGAGATCACCGGCGCCAGCCGATGCAGCGCCATCACCGGCTTGAACAGATGCTCTCCCCTGAGGTTTCGGTGACGGCGCCCTTCGAGATCCCTCCGCGCCGCCCCGCCGTACCAGCGCCGCTCCGCCACGCCGGCGTCGGCCCGTCACACCGGCGCCGCTCCGTCACGCCGGCGTCGGCCCGTCACGCCGGCGTCGGCCTACGATCGCCGCGCCGGCGCCGCTCATCCGTCCAGCGGACCCGGATAGATCCGCTCGGCCTCGCGCTCCAGCCTCTGCTCCTGGCGGCGTAGCCAGACGATGAAGCCGATGACGACGACCGCGGCGAGTCCACCCAGTGCATAGTCGACCGGCGCCCGGAATCGGGTCAGCGCTGATCCGGCGTAGTAGAAGGCGAGTGCGTAGATCCCTGACCAGATGACAGCGCCGGCGGCGTTGAACAGCAGGAAGCGTGCATACAACATCCGGTTCGTGCCCGCCAGGAACGCCGCATACGTCCGGAGGATCGACACGAACCGCCCAAAGAACACGACCTTTCCGCCGTGACGCTCGAACACCAGCCGCCCGACCTTGAGCTTCGCCTCGTCGAGATGGACCTTCGAGCCGTACCGGCGCGCCAGCGCGTAGCCGCCCCAGTGCCCGACCGCGAAGCCGATGTTGTCGCCGACGATCGCCCCCGCGGCCGCCGACAGCCAGATCAGCGACACGACCAGGTCATGCGTGGCACCGGCATACAGCGATGCCGTGATCACCATCGTCTCGCCCGGGAACGGGATCCCCAGGCTCTCGACCATCACGAACAACGCCACGGCCGCGTAGCCATCCTCGGCGAGCAGCCGATGTAGCGTGTGGGTGGCGAAGAGCGCGGCCAGCATCGCTCAGCCCGCCCGCAAGCTGGTCCGCCCGTCGCCTCTCCCCTGGGGATGCCGGTGGGTCATCCCCAGGGGTTCTACGCGATCGACGCCTTCTCTAACCGGTGAGCACGGCGCGCGCTCCGGAGGACGACCGCTAGGCGGCGGTGATCCGCACCCGGGTGGCGGCCGACCGGTAGCCGCGCTTGCTCGCGTGCGCGGTATAGCGGCCCTGCTTGGTGATCGTCAGGCATAGCTTCGCCTTGCCCTTCTTGGAGGTCTTGGCGGAGTGGCCGTCGAGCTTGACGGTCGCCTTCGCGATCCGCTTGCTGCCGGAGCTGACCTTGAACGCGTAGCACTTGCTCACGTCGGCGTTGCCGCTGCGGGGCGAGACCGCCAGCTTCAGCTTCGGCTTGGCGATCTTCACCTTGTGGGTGATCGTCGCCGCCGAGCCGCCGTTGCAGTAAGCGGTCTGTCCCGTGAACACCTGCGTGGTCGAGCACCCCGCGTCATCGGTCACGGTCAAGGTCACCTTGTAGGTGCCGGCCTTCTTGTAGGTGTGCGACGGAGTCTGTCCTCCGTTGGACAGGCTCGTCCCGTCCCCGAAGCTCCAGTCATACCGAGCGATGCTCCCGTCTGGAGCAGATGACTTCGAGCCGTTGAACTTCGTGCGCGTTCCGGCGGCCGCGGACTTGCTCTTGAAGGCCGCTATCGGGCTCTGGTCCGGTGGGATCATGATCGCGGCGGCGCCGGCGCCGGCGGGCACGCTCGCCGGCGACTTGAGGCTGAGCGCTCCCGTGGAGGAGACACTGAACTGGCTCACGTCACCAGCGGCAGCGCCGCCCGTCCCGAAGTCCGGGGAATACAGGCTCGCCCCGTCGGCGGTCATCCAGGCCAGCTCGGGACAGTCCCCGGCGCTGCTGACCTCTGCGGGCGTCAGCGGCGTCAGCTCCCCGCTGGAGCTGACGCTGTACTGGTAGACGCCACTGGCCGCACAGCTTGGGGCATACACGTTCCGGCCGTTGGGGCTGATCGTCACCTGAAAGCTCCCCTCTCCTTCGGTTGCGGTCGCCATCGCTGCCAGCTCGCCGCCGCTGCCAACCGTGAACTCGTCGATCGTGTCCGTATTCGTGCCGGAGCTGTAAACGCTGTTCCCGTTGGGAGTGATCGCGAGGTCGATGTAGCCGGTGTTGTCCGTGTCCACCGACGACGTTGCCTTGAGACTGAGAGTGCCGCTGGCGGAGCGGTTGAACTCGACGATCGAGTCGGTGCCGCTGTCGCCCACGTAGACGCTCGCGCCGTCTGGGCTGATCGCCAGTCCGGAGGGCTCCGACAGTCCTGTGGTGACGGTCGCAGCCAAGCTCAGCACGCCGCCGCTGCCGACGTCGTACACGGACACCGACCCGGTCCCGGCGGCTCCGGTCCCGTAGTTCGCCACGTAGACGTTGTGGCCATCGGGGCTGACCGCTACTTGGGTGGGCTCGCTCCCGGTCGCCACGGTTGCGGGCGAGAGCGAAGACAGCGTGCCGTCGAGGCCGATGCTGTACTCGCTGAGGTCGCCGCTCGCATAGTTGGTGTCGTACAGGTACTTGCCGTCAGGCGTGATCGCAATCGTCCAGTTCTCGTCGCCCGTAGCGACCGTTCCGTTGGGCGACAACGCCTGATCGGCGCCGATCGTGTACTGCGAGATCGTGCCCGCGGTGTAATTGCCGACGAATGCCGAGCCCGGCTCGGCACTGGCGCTGGCCGCCACGCTCAGTGCCGCCGACACGGTGACGGCCGCGACGCCAACCGACCGCAGTGCCAGCCTGAGCCCCACCAGCTTGGAAGCGCGCATGTACCTACCCTCCTTGTTGGAAACCCGGAAAGCATGCCATTTCCGCGCGCGGTGCGCCACGCGCACCGCTCCGATTCCGTCGGCAGGGCAAACCGGGCACGGCCCCGGTCGACGAACCAAGCGCGCCCGGTCGACAAA
This sequence comes from Solirubrobacteraceae bacterium, assembly GCA_030038955.1. GTDB lineage: Bacteria > Actinomycetota > Thermoleophilia > Solirubrobacterales > Solirubrobacteraceae > Palsa-465. The sequence goes on along the minus strand of JASHQV010000387.1, from coordinate 4,526 downwards.
CCAAGCGCGCTCAATCGCTCAGTCCATGTTCACGGCCACGTACTTGGTCTCCAGGTACTCGCCGATCCCCTCGACGCCCCCCTCGCGCCCGAACCCCGACTGCTTGATCCCGCCGAACGGCGCCGCCGGGTTGGAGACCATCCCCTGGTTGAGGCCGACCATGCCCGTCTCGAGCTGCTCAGCGACGCGGAGCGCGCGCTTCACGTCGCGCGTGTAGACATAGGCGACGAGCCCGTACTCGGTGTCGTTGGCAGCCGCCACCGCCTCGTCTTCGTCCGCGAACCGCTTCACCGGGGCGACCGGCCCGAAGATCTCCTCCTCGAGTAGGCGGGCGTCGTCCGGGACGTCGGTCAGCACGGTCGGGTCGAAGAAGTAGCCGGCGCCGTCGCGCGCGCGCCCGCCGACGAGCGCGCGCGCGCCCTTGCCGAGCGCATCGTCGACCAGCTCGGCCACCTTGTCGCGCTGCGCGCCGTCGATCAGCGGCCCGACCTCCACGCCCGGCTCGGTGCCGCGGCCGACCTTCATCGATCCGAGCCGCTCGGCGAGCCGCTCGGCGAACTGCGCCGCGACCGGCGTGGCGATGTGGAAGCGATTGGCGGCCGTACACGCCTCGCCGATGTTGCGCATCTTCGCGATCACCGCTCCTTGGACAGCCGCGTCGAGGTCGGCGTCCTCGAAGACGATGAACGGGGCGTTGCCGCCCAGCTCCATCGACAGTCGCAGGAGCCCGTCGGATGCCTGCTTCATCAACGTCCGGCCGACCTCGGTGGAGCCCGTGAACGACAGCTTGCGCAGCCGCGGGTCCGCGATCAGCGGCGCCATCGTCTCGCTTGACGACCTCGCTGTGATCAGGTTCAGCACGCCATCGGGCAGTCCGGCCTCCTGCAGGATCTTGGCCAGCATCAGCATCGACAGAGGCGTCTGCTGGGCGGGCTTGACCACCATCGTGCAGCCGGCGGCGATCGCCGGTCCGATCTTGCGAGTGCCCATCGCCAGCGGGAAGTTCCAGGGCGTGATCAGCAGGCACGGCCCCACCGGCTGGCGCATCGTCAGCAGCCGTCCCTGTCCGTTCGGCGCGAGCGAGTAGCGACCGTCGATCCGCACCGCCTCCTCCGAGAACCAGCGCAGGAACTCCGCGCCGTAGGTGATCTCGGCCCGCGACTCCTGCAGCGGCTTGCCCATCTCCAGGGTCATCAGTAGCGCCAGGTCGTCGGACCGCGAGACGATCGCCTCGAACGCCCGCCGCAGGATCTCGCCGCGCTCTCGCGGAGGATGCTCAGCCCAGACAGGACCGGCCTCGACGGCCGCGTCCAGGGCCGCTTCAGCATCGCTTACGGACGCGTTCGCGACCTCGATCAGGCCTTCTCCAGTCGATGGATCCTCGACCGTCAGCTGTCCCCGCTCACCTTCTCGCCAGTTCCCGCCGATAAGGAGGCCAGTAGGCACATCGGCGAGGACCTTCTGCTTGTGCGTTGTGCTGGTCGTGCTCATGCACAGAACCTACCCCTCCGCATCAGACCGTGTCATTGGCAGAGATGGAAACTGAGCTGGCGAGCGATGCTCCGTCCCGACCGAGGTGCGGCTCGCGGCTGAGCCCGCGCCGTGCCGCCGCGTCGCTGGCAGTGCTTGCGACGGCCGCGCTGCTGGCCGGTTGCGGAACCGCGTCCAGCACCACCACTAGCGCCAAGGCGAGCGCCACGACGACGTCGACGACGGGCGGCCAGTTCAACCAGAGCCTCGTGCCCACCGGCGGCAGCTCGCCCGGCACGAACTCCAAGAGCAGCGCCAAGAAGAAGAAGTCGTCGACGAAGACGAGTTCGAAGTCGGACAGCTCCAGCAGCTCCAGCAGCTCGAGCAGCGGCGGCACCACCGCTCCGACGACGACCTCCTCGAGCGGCAGCGCCTCCACCAGCGCCGACTCGCCGGCGCCCACCGTGACCGTCACCAACACGCTCACGCGGACCGTGACGGACTACGTTCGCCCGGACGTGCCCGCCGGCGCGGGCCTGCCTTCGAGGGCTCCCGCGCTGTCGTTCAGCAGCTTCGCCACCGCCCACGGCAACATCGGCTGCCGGATCCGCGGCGGCACCGTGCGCTGTGACGTCGGCGTCCGCGTGTGGACGCCGCCGAGCAAGCCGGCCTCGTGCCACGCGGCCTGGGGTCAGGGCCTGTACCTCGGGGCCAGCGGCCGAGCCCAGTTCGTCTGCGCCCGCAGCAGCGTGCTCGATCCGACCGGGGACTACATCCGCGCCGGCTACGACGACAAGGTCGGCTCGGTGACCTGCCAGGTGAGGTCGTTCGGGGTGACCTGCTTCGAGTCCGACGGGCAGGGCTTCTTCATCAGCCGGACCGGCTACACGATCTTCTGATCTGTATTGCAATGCCCGGTGCCCTGGTGGGGCACCGGGCATTCTGCATGCGTTGTCGTCGGTCGTCCGTGGTGGAGGACGCGCTGGTGACCGCAGTCAGGTGGGCGGCGCGCGCTCCCGGCCGCGACTGGCTAGGCAGCGCGCTCCCGGCCGGGATCGGCGGTCACCGGGGCGAGTCGATCCGAGCCGGCTTCGAGCGCCACCGCCAGCACCTCGTCGATCGTCATCGCAAAGTGGAACTTCATCGCCTCGCGCACCTCGTCGGGCACGTCGTCCACGTCGCCGCGGTTGCGCTCGGGCAGCACCACCTCGGTGAGTCCAGCCGCGTGGGCGGCCAGCACCTTCTGCTTGACGCCGCCGATCGGCAGCACCCGTCCCTGCAGCGTGACCTCACCGGTCATGCCCACGGTGTGGCGTACCGGCCGGCCGCTCAGCAGCGACGCGAACGCCGTCACCATCGTCACGCCCGCGCTCGGGCCGTCCTTGGGGATCGCGCCGGCGGGGACGTGGACGTGGAACGCGCGGTCATCGAAGGCGGCGCGGTCGATGTGAAGCTCGTCGGCGTGGCTGCGAACGTACGACAGCGCGATCTGCGCCGACTCCTTCATCACGTCGCCCAGCTGTCCGGTCAGCGTCAGCCCGGGCTTGCCCGGCATCGCGGTCGCCTCGACGAACAGCACCTCGCCGCCGGCTCCGGTCACCGCCAGGCCGGTTGCGACGCCTGGGACGGCCGTGCGGATCGCCGACTCCTGGAAGAACTTCTGCCTGCCGAGGGCGGCTCGCACCGCGTCCAGATCGATGCCGACCGGCGCCTGCTGCTGCTCCGAGGCAATCTGCGTCGCGGTCTTGCGCAGCAGCGTGCCGATCTCGCGCTCGAGGTTGCGGACCCCGGCCTCGCGCGTGTACTCGGTGACGATCGTGCGCAGCAGCTCGTCCGAGATCTCCACCTCATCGGCGCGGAGGCCGTTGCGCTGCAGCTGCCGTGGCCACAGGTAGCCGCGGGCAATCGCGACCTTCTCGGAGGTCGTGTAGCCGTCGAAGCGGATCACTTCCATCCGGTCCAGCAGCGGACCCGGGATCGTGTCGGCGACGTTCGCGGTGGCGATGAACAGCACCTCGCTAAGGTCGAGCTCGACGTCCAGGTAGTGGTCCCGGAAGCTGTGGTTCTGGGCGGGGTCGAGGACCTCGAGCAGAGCCGAGCTGGGGTCGCCACGCCAGTCGGCGCCGACCTTGTCGACCTCGTCGAGCATGATCACCGGGTTCATCGTGCCGGCGTCCCGCAGGGCCCGCACGAGCCGGCCCGGGAGCGCGCCGATGTATGTGCGCCGGTGGCCGCGGATCTCAGCCTCGTCGCGCACGCCGCCGAGCGACATGCGCACGAACTTGCGCCCGGTGGCCCGCGCGATCGACTCGCCGATGCTGGTCTTGCCGGTGCCGGGCGGGCCGATCAGGGTGAGGATCGCGCCGCCGTCGTTGCGGTGCGACCGGCTGACGGGCTCCTCAGGATGCGGGGTGGAGTCGTCCGGCTGTTCCGGGGTCGAGCCGTCCGGCTGCTGTGGGGTGGAGCCGTCCGGCTGCTGTGGGGTGGAGCCGTCCGGCGGCTGTGGGGTGGAGCCGTCTGGGGGCTGTGGGGTGGAGCCCTCCGGCTGCTGTGGGGTGGAGCCGTCGGCCTGCTGCCCGTCGGCCTGCTGCCGCTCCTCCCGCAGCTTCTTGACCGCGATGTACTCGACGATCCGGTCCTTCACGTCCTCCAGGCCCGCGTGATCGGCGTCCAGCACCTGACGCGCGTACTGCGGATCGAGGCGCTCCTGCGAGCGGTTGCTCCACGGCACCGCGATCAGCCAGTCGAGGTAGGTGCGGATCACGCTCGACTCGGCCGACTGCTCGCCGACTCGCTCGAGCCGCCCCAGCTCCTTCTCGGCCTGCTCCTTGACCGGCTCGGGCATCCCAGCCTCTTCGATCTTCGTGCGGTACTCCTCGACCACCGAGGCGTCGTCCTCACCCAGCTCCTTGCGGATCGACTCCATCTGCTTGCGCAGGAAGTACTCGCGCTGCTGCTTCTCGGCGCCGGACTCGACGTCCTCGCGGATGCGCTTGCGCACCTGCATCTCGGCGAGGCGCTCGCGCTGGAAGGTCAACGCCAGCTGCAGGCGCTCG
>JASHQV010000386.1 GCA_030038955.1 Solirubrobacteraceae bacterium | reverse complement strand
TCGACCGTGTTCTGCGCGTCGACCACGTACAACCCGGTCTGGCTCGGGACGAACTCGTCAACCGCCGCCTCGTAGCCGCTGTACTTGGTGCTGCTGACCGTGCTCGAGTAGAAGGCGAGCGCAACCGCGGCTGAGGCGTACTCGGCGAACGCCGCCGTCACCCCCGCGGGCCCCTGGGACCCCTGGGCCCCTTGTGCCCCCTGGGCGCCCTGCGCTCCTTGGGATCCCTGCGGGCCGGTCGTGCCCCACGACAGCGACTTGCTGCCACGGGCGCAGCGCGACCCCTTCGAGTACCTCATCACGTGCGAGCTCTTCGAATAGCACGCATACAGCCTGCCGCCGCTCGCCTGCGCCGGCGCCGCCGCCACACCCGCACCCGCGACCGCGAGCACCCCAGCGGCCGCCAGCCGGCCACGGCGCACGCCCGCTACACGCTTCGCTGCAGCCCCGCCGCGCCTGGACGAACCTCTGATCACCAACCTCCCAAATCGATCATCTGATCGTGGCCGGCGGCCTGCCAGAGGCGTTCAGGCAGTCCACCGCGCGCAGGACTCTGCCCGATCCCGGTGGGCGTGTCAAGGGCGGGCCAAGTCCCCGTCCACTTTGTCGGGCTCGGCGAACACGAAGCAGGCCGGATCGATCCCGGACCCGTAGAGGACCTCGATCGCGACCCGCTCCCGCACGCAGAAGCCGTCCTCGATCTCCGCGTAGCGAAGCAACGAGCCGTGCTCGGCGTCGAACTCGAGCTCGTAGACGAGACTGCCGCGGCCAGGCGGATGGCGGCGGGGCCGCGCATCTGCTCGCAACACGGGACGACCGGCACGCTCGCCCGCTCCGGTCGGCTCGAGCCGCACCGTGCCAGGGAGGCGGTGTACCGCGGACAGGGGCGCCGCCAGCAGCGGCGGCAACCTCGCGACGCCATGTTCGTCGGGCTCCAATGAGCCGCTGGTGGCGCCGTTCAGCTCGTCCCACCGCCACCACCGTGAGCCGGCGCGCACCGCGAGGCGGATCAGCATCTCGCCCTCCAGGATCTCGACCCGGAGACGGTCCGGGTGCTGGAGCCAGATGCGGCGTGTCCTCACGAGATCTCCGGCCCACGGCCCGCCCGCGCGCCAGTTGAGCTGCAGCGGCCCGTCGCCGGCGTCGGACACCACCACGTCGCTGCTGGATGGCCGGTACTGACGGTCGTGATAGTCCACCGCAAACGTCTCGACGCGAGCATGCGCATCGTGCAGCAGCTCGAGTAGATCCCCCAATTCACCCAAATTGCGACTGCCTCGTCGTCGGTTACGTGCCCAATCATAGGCAGATCCCGAGCCCGCCCTTGACTTTGCCGTTTTCGCTATGCGAGGCTTGCGCCGTTCTGTAAGTGGCCAATCCCGGGGGGGTCCCTAACGATGAAACGAACGTCGCTGGAGCACAGCCGTACTCCGACGAAGGTGCGTGCGCTGACCGCGACGGGCGTCGCCGTCGCCACCGGCGCGCTTGGCGTCGCCGCGGTGACCGCCGCCGAGGCGCAAGCCGCGAGCGGCAAGATCTTCGCCTGCTACTCGAAGAAGACCGGCGCGCTGAAGATCTCCAAGAGCCACAAGTGCAAGAAGGGCTCGAAGCTGATCTCGTGGAACGCGAGCGGGCCGCGGGGCGCGACAGGAGCGGCTGGCGTGGTCGCCGGATACGACAAGTACTACTACTCGGAAAAGGCGCTCCCGTACGAGACTGACACCGTGGTGGAGACGATCTCGCCGACTTCAGCGCCCGGCGACTACCTCGTCAACGCCAACCTCGACATGTACATTCCGGCCGACGAGGGCTACGGCGGCTGTGACATCTGGCGGGTCAACGCCAGCGGCAAGAATCTGGAGAGCTCGACCCGGTTCACGTTCGACTCCGGGTTCTCGAACGCCCGCGTCGTGCCCATCCCGGGAACCGGCATCCTGGCGCTGCCGGCCGCCGGCGACAAGCTCGAGCTGGTCTGCAAGGTTTCCGGCGGCACCGCCACCACCTCTGGTGAGGCCGATGGCTGGGACTTCGACGCGGTACGCGTGTCGACCGCACACATCTCCGAAGCGGCCAAGCTGTCCGCGTCGTCGCGGCCCCAGAACAGCTTCCGGTCGGCCAAGAGCCTGGCGGCCGGGAGCAGGTAAGCGCTCTGGGCTTGGGCGAGGCTGCGTCGGCGCAGCCTCGCAGTTGAGCGGGCCGCTGCTCGGCAGAGCAGCGGCCCGTCCTTCTAGGCGGTCTTCCGCGGCAGGCGCGCGCGCACCGCAGCCGGGATCGCAGCGCGTAGCGCCGGGTCGAGCTTGACCGCGTGGGCGAGATCGCGGAGGGCCTGGGTGCGAGTCCGCTTGCCGGCCCATTCGAGCAGGCCAACGCGCAGGTATGCCGTTGGCAAGTCGGGCTGCAGATGGATCGCGGCTCGGTAGTAGTAGATCGCCAGCGGGCGGTTGTTGCGGGCGACGATCCCCGCCTCGTTGTAGAGGGCGGGAACGTACGCGCGATCCACCTGGAGCGCTCGCGAGTACTGGACTGCCGCCAGGTAAGTCTTGCGCTCGCGCTCGTACACCACCCCCAGCTCGTAGTACGCCACCGGGCTGTGTGGGTTGCGTGCGATCGCCCGCTGGAACAGCTGCCTGGCACCCCCGAGATCTCCCGTCCGCACGAGTGCGCCGCCGGCGCCGACGAGCGTGTCGTAGCTGAGGGGCGCAGCCTTCGTCGCCTTCGCAGCGCCGCCGCATCCGGCCACCGGCAGCGCGACCGCGACGCTCGCCAGCGCGCCCAGCGCCAACCGCCAGCGACGACCGACTTCCGTGCTCTGACCGCCTACCCGCGGTGCCCTCACGACGGCGAGCATAGCGTCGCGCCGCCCCCGGGTGGTGGCAGCTCGTCGATGATCGCGCGGGCTCAAGCCGCCGGGTCAGCGCGCCAGTGACCCGAGCGCCCGCCCGACTTCTCGACCAGCGCCACCTCGGCGATCCGCGCCCCCCGCTCGAGCCCCTTGACCATGTCGTAGACGGTCAGCGCGGCGACCGACGCGGCCGTCAGCGCCTCCATCTCGACCCCGGTCGGCGCGGTCGTGCGCGCCTCCGCGAGCAGCTCGATCTCGCCGCGGGCGGCGTCGATGCTCGCCTCGACCCCGACGAACGTGAGCGGCAGCGGATGGCACAGCGGCACCAGCTCCCAGGTGCGCTTGGCCGCCTGAATCCCGGCGACGCGTGCGACCCCCAGGACATCGCCCTTGGGTGCATCGCCGGCCGCCACCCGCGCGGCCGTCTGCGGCGTGACGCGGACGAGCGCCCGCGCGACTGCCCGGCGATCGGTGGCGGGCTTGTCGCCGACGTCGACCATCCGCGCCCGGCCCTGCTCGTCGAGGTGCGTCAGCTCGCTCATCAGCTCGGGGTCACCCAGCCCGCCTACTCACCGGTTAGGGGTCGTGAGGAATTAGTTGTGGAATCGGACGAGTGGCTGGGCGTGGATGGCAGCCCCGGCTCGCCACGAGGATACTCGGCGTATCTGAGGGCGAGCCGGGGTTGCCAGGCGCGTCCAGACGCCGTCGGAGCCGCAAATAGTTCCATCACGACCGCTTAGGCGGGCTGGAACGAGCGCTGCGCCGCCGCGATCAGGTCGCGCACCGCGTCCGCGTCACCGTCGCGCAGCAGCTCGATCGGATCGGGCTCGCCACCGACGATCGACTCGAAGAACTCCTTGCGATCCTGGTAGGTGGGCAACGTCGACTTC
>JASHQV010000385.1 GCA_030038955.1 Solirubrobacteraceae bacterium | reverse complement strand
GGCGCCACGCGCGCCGATCTGGAGCGCGAGCTGCAGTACCTGTTCAAGCTCAACGAGGTCCTGCAGAAGCGGGTCGCCGAGACCGACGCGCCGGCGCTCGTGTTCCAGGAGGCCGACCTGTCGGTGCGGGTCGTGCGCGACATCTACTCGGCCGAGTTCGAGCGCGCCGTCGTCGACGACGAGAAGCAGCACCACCGGCTCGTGTCGTTCTTCACCCGCACCGCCCCGGAGCTCGTCGAGCAGGTGGAGCTGTGGACCGAGGATCGTCCGCTGTTCGAGACCTACGGAGTCGAGCAGGTGCTCGACTCGACGCTCGAAGGGCGCGTCGACCTGCCCAGCGGCGGCTACCTGATGATCGACTACGCCGAGGCGCTGACTGTGATCGACGTCAACTCGGGCAGCTTCATCGGCCGCGGCAAGGGCAGCCGTCTCGAGGACACGATCACGAAGACGAACCTGGAGGCGGCCGAGGAGGCCGTCCGCCAGCTGCGCCTGCGGGACATCGGCGGGATCATCGTGATCGACTTCATCGACATGGCGCGCGCGCGCAACCGTGACGCCGTGCTGAAGACGCTGCGCAAGGCCCTCGACGAGGATCGCACGAAGACGTTCGTGGTCGAGATCTCGCCGCTCGGACTCGTCGAGATGACGCGTCAGAACGTGACCGAGGGGGTGCGCGAGATCATGACCCGGCCGTGCCCGACGTGCGACGGCGAGGGCGTGATCAAGTCCGAGGAGACGATCGCGATCGAGTTCGAGCGGCGCATGCGCGAGCTTGCAGCGCACACCGACGCGCAGGCCATCCTGCTGCAGATGAACCCGCGCGTGAGCGGCGAGTTCACCGCCGACGAAGCCCGCGTGCTGCGCGCGGTCGAAGCCGACACCGGCAAGTGGTTCCACTTCGAGGGGACCGAGGGCCTGCCGCTCGAGCACTTCGCCGTGCTGATGGAGGGCGACCGCAAGCAGGTGCTGGAGCGGGCGCTGCCGTTCCGCGAGGGGGAGGAGGTCCACGTCGAGATCGTCGAGCCGCACATGTACAACCCCGGCGACGCGGTCGCGAAGATCGACGGCTACATCATCGCCGTCCACGACGCCACCGACGCGGTCGGGCAGAAGCGTCTCGTGCGAATCGACGAGGTCGGACGCACCGAGGCGACCGCGAGCCTGATCGACGCGGCCTCCGACTCCAGCAACGGCCGCGCCGAGGAGACGGCTGCCGACGGGCTAGAATCGAGCGACCGGCGTCGTGGCCGCCGGGGCGGCCGGCGCCGCGCTGCGCCGACGGCCGGCGCAGCCGCGGACTCCGGGCAGCCGAGCTCCGAGTGAACATGTACGCAATCGTGAAGACAGGTGGCAAGCAGTACCGCGTCGAGCAGGGCGAGTCGCTGCTGGTCGAGCGGCTGCCAGCCGAGCAGGGCGAGACGGTCGCGCTGGCGCCGCTGCTGGTCGTCGATGGCGCCGACATGAAGGACGGCGAGGCGCTCGCCAAGGCGAGCGTCAGCGCGACCGTGGTGGCGCACGAGCGCGGGCCGAAGCTGCGTGTCGTCAAGTTCAAGCCCAAGCGCGGCTACAGGCGCCACACCGGCCACCGCCAGGAGCTGACGAGGATCCAGATCACCGAGATCAAGACTGGCAGCCGACGTCGTGCCGCCAAGCAGGAGGCAGGCGATGGCGCATAAGAAAGGACTCGGCTCCTCCCGCAACGGTCGCGACTCCGCGTCGAAGCGGCTCGGCGTCAAGGTGTTCGCGGGGCAGAGCGTGACCGGCGGCGAGATCATCGTCCGCCAGCGCGGCACCCGCTTCAAGCCCGGTGACGGCGTCGGCATCGGCAAGGACGACACGATCTACGCCCGCTCCGCCGGCACCGTGCAGTTCACGCGCGGCCGCCGCGGCCGCGTGATCTCGGTATCGCCGCCGGACACCGGCGGGGAGTAGCCCAACTGGACAGGTCCGGAGGCCGGTGAGTAGGGTGGCGGCGTGGCTGTGAACCGCTGCTCTGCCTGCGGCGAGGAGAACCGGCCCGGCCGGCGCTTCTGCGCCCAGTGCGGGTCGCGACTGGAGCTGCGGTGCCCAGCCTGCCAGGCGGTCAACGTTCCCGGTGAGCGGTTCTGCGGTGAGTGCGGGGCGCCGCTCGCCGGAGAGGCGGCGGCGCCCCGCCCGGCGGCTGCCGCCGCTGCGGCCGCTGCCCCGGTCTCCGAGCGACGCCTGGTGTCGGTGCTGTTTGCCGACATGGTCGGCTTCACGACGCTGTCCGAGCACCGCGACCCGGAGGAGGTGCGGGAGCTGCTGTCGCAGTACTTCGATCGCTGTCGTAGCCTGATCGAGCGTTACGGCGGGACCGTCGAGAAGTTCATCGGCGACGCGGTGATGGCGGTGTGGGGGACGCCGGTGGCGCGCGAGGACGATGCCGAGCGGGCGGTGCGCGCGGCGCTCAGCCTGACGCAGGCCGTCGGCGCGCTCGGCGAGCAGGTTGGGATGCCGGAGCTGCAGGCGCGCGCGGGGGTGCTGACCGGCAACGCGGCGGTCGAGCTGGGGGCCGAGGGCGAGGGGATGGTGCTGGGGGACACGGTCAACACGGCCTCGCGCCTGCAGTCGGTGGCGACGCCGGGGACGGTGCTGGTCGATGACGTCACGCGGCGCTCGTCGGAGGCGGCGATCGCCTACGAGGATGCGGGTACGCATCAGGTGAAGGGTCGCGAGCAGCCGGTGCGGGCGTGGACCGCGCTGCGGGTCGTCGCCGGGGCTGGCGGCGCCCGGCGGAGCGCCGGCCTCGAGGCGCCGCTGGTCGGCCGCGAGCGCGAGCTCGAGCTGATCATCGAGTCCTCCGAGGCGGCTGCCGAGCAGGGTCGCGCACGGCTGGTGACGGTGGTCGGCGAGGCGGGATCTGGCAAGTCGCGGCTGCTGTGGGAGTTCTTCAAGTACGTCGACGGCGTCCAGCGGGTTGTGCGCTGGCACCAGGGTCGCTGCCTGTCGTACGGCGAGGGAGTGGCGTACTGGGCGCTGGCCGAGATGGTGCGCGCCCGCGCCGGGATCGTCGAGGAGGAGGACCCGGCTTCCGCCCGGCAGAAGCTGCAGGCGACGGTCGCGGAGTACGTGTCCGACGAGCGCGAGCGGCGGCTGGTGGAGCCGCGGCTGGCGCATCTGCTGGGGCTCGAGCAGCGCACCGCTCCCGACCGCGCCGACCTGTTCTCGGGATGGCGGCTGTTCTTCGAGCGGATCGCCGCGATCGAGCCGGTCGTGCTCGCGTTCGAGGACCTGCAGTGGGCCGACAGCGGCCTCCTGGACTTCATCGACTACCTGCTGGAGTGGTCGGCCGAGTACCCGATCTTCATCCTCGCGCTGGGGCGCCCGGAGCTGCTGCGCGCGCGCCCGGGGTGGAAAGCGACGATCTCGCTCGGCTCGCTCGACGACGGCAGCATGGAGCGGCTGCTGGCCGGGCTGGTGCCGGGACTGCCGGACGAGCTGGTGGCGCAGATTCGCGGCCGCGCCGAGGGCGTGCCGCTGTACGCGGTCGAGACCGTGCGGATGCTGCTGGACCGCGGGCTGCTTGCCCAGGACGGAGCGCGCTACGTGGTCACCGGCGACGTCAACGACCTCGCGGTTCCCGAGACGCTGCAGGCGCTGGTCGCCTCGCGGATGGACAACCTCGACGCCGGCGAGCGCTCGCTGCTGCAGGACGCGGCGGTGATCGGGCAGTCGTTCACGCCGGCGACGCTGGCGGCGGTCAGCGAGCGGCCGCCGGCCGAGGTCTCACGGGTGCTCGACTCGCTGGTCGCCAAGCAGGTGCTCGGCTTCGTCGACGATCCACGCTCGGCCGACCGCGGCCAGTACGTTTTCCTGCAAGCGCTGCTGCACAGCGTCGCGCTGTCGACGCTGTCCCGGCGCGACCGCAAGGCGCGCCATCTCGCGGTCGCCCGGCACCTGCGCGAGACCTGGGGTGAGGAGGCCGGCGACATCTCCGACGTGCTCGCCAGCCACTACCTCGATGCCGTTGAAGCTGATCCGGAGTCGGACGACGTCGACGAGCTCCGAAGCCTCGCCTGCCGGACGCTGGAGGAGGCTGGCCGGCGGGCGATCTCGCTGGCCTCCGGTCCCGAGGCACGGCATCACTTCGAGCGGGCCGCCGAACTGGCGGGCGATCTGGCAACTCGCGGGCGCCTGCTGCGTGAAGCTGGCAGTGCTGCTGCGTTGAGCGACCTGGCGGCCGCGGTCGAGTTGCTCGACACCGCCGTAGGCGTATTCGCCGAAGCAGGTATGAACCACGAAGCGGCCCATGCCGAGGGGCTGGCCGGGCGCGCATTGCGGGAGATGGGGCGTGGAGACGAGGCATTCGAACGCCTCGAGCGCGCTTATGCGGCGGTCGCCGACAGCGACGACGACGAGATCGTCGCCGAGCTGGCGTCTAGCCTGTCCAGTGCCTGCCACATGCGTGGCGACTTGGTGAGAACGCTCGAGCTGGCCGAGACGGCACTGACCAGGGCCGAACCGAGGCGACTGATCACGGTGATCATCAGGGCACTGGTGGGCAAGGGCATCTGCCTGGCGGAAATGGGCCGCCGCGTGGAGGCGACCGCGCTGCTCCAGCACGCCACGGATCTGGCCGAGGAGCACGACCTCGGCAGCCAGGCCAGCAGCGCGCAATACAACCTGGCCGACAACATCCTGTTCGAAGGGCGCTTCGCCGACGCACAGGCACTGCTGAATCGCGGCCTCGACATGGCCCGGCGGCGCGGCGATCGCCAGAACGAGCGCCGGCTGCTAGCCCAGATTATGATCGCGGAAGTTGCCTTGGGAGACTGGGACGCGGCGCTGGAGCGCGGCGCGGACCTGATCGAGCGGGGAGATGACCTGTGGAGCGCACAGGCGGTGACCACTGTCCCGTTGGTGCTGGCGGCTCGGGGCGAGATCGATCGTTTGGCGGAGATGCTCGAGCGCTACTCCGCCCAGGGTTGGACGGTTCTCGATCGGTACACGGTCGTGGCGCACGCGATCGTCGAACGCGAACGCGGCCGGGCGCCGGAGAGCCTCGAGGACGCGGCCCACGGCGTCAGGGAGCTGTTGGACATCGGCGAATCCTCCGCGGCGATGTTCTTCGCCGAGCTGGTCGACTGCAGCTTCGCCGCCGGGCAGCCAGACATCGTGCGCGGTCTGCTGGAGGCTGCCGATGGACTCAAGCCCGCGCAGGTCGGGCCTGGGCTCGACGCCGAGGCGGCCCGGGCGCGGGCGCTCCTCGCCGCACACGACGGCGACGCGGAGCGTGCCGAGCAGTGGCTGCGTCGCGCGATCGACCTGTTCCGCGAGCTGGCGACGCCGTTTCCGCTTGCGCGCGCCCAGCTGCAGTACGCCGAGCTGCTGGCCGAGGTCGGCAGCCGCGAAGACGATCTCGGCAAGCTCAGAGACGAGGCCAGCGCGATCTTCGAGCAGCTCGGGGCGAGGCCATGGCTGGTTCGTGCCGGCGCGCTGCGCGAGCGGGCACCGGCATGAGCGCCTGCCCCGCCTGCGGTGTCGAGTGGCCGCCCGAGCAGCGGTTCTGCGGCGCTTGCGGAGCGCCGTTGCCGCTTAGCTGTGGCGCGTGCGGGGCGGAGAATCCGTCGGCCAACCGCTTCTGCGGTGCGTGCGGTGCGCCGTTGACGGACGCGCCGGGGGCGGCGCCGGCCTTGGCCGGCGCCGCCCCCGGCGCCGCGTCGACCGCACCCGTCTCGGAGCGGCGCCTGGTGTCGGTGCTGTTTGCCGACATGGTCGGCTTCACGACGCTGTCCGAGCACCGCGATCCGGAGGAGGTGCGGGAGCTGCTGTCGCGCTACTTCGATCGTTGCCGTGCGCTGATCGAGCGCTATGGCGGCACTGTCGAGAAGTTCATCGGCGACGCGGTGATGGCGGTGTGGGGGACGCCGGTGGCGCGCGAGGACGACGCCGAGCGGGCGGTGCGGGCGGCGCTCAGCCTGACGCGGGCGGTGACGGTGCTCGCCGAGGAGGTGGGGGTGCCGGAGCTGCGTGCCCGCGCGGGCGTGTTGACCGGCAACGCGGCGGTCGAGCTCGGCGCCGAGGGCGAGGGGATGGTGCTGGGCGACACGGTCAACACCGCCTCGCGCCTGCAGTCGATCGCTGAGCCGGGGACGGTGCTGGTCGACGACGCCACGCGCCGTGCTTCCGAGGCCTCGATCGCGTTCGAGGACGCCGGCACCCACGAGGTCAAGGGGCGCGAGCAGCCGGTGCGCACGTGGACGGCCTTGCGAGTCGTGGCCGGCGCCGGTGGCGCCCGGCGGACCGCCGGCCTCGAGGCGCCGTTTGTTGGTCGCGAGCGCGAGCTGGCCGCGATCATCGACGCCGCCGAGGACAGCGCTCAGGAGGGAAGGGCGCGGCACGTGACGCTGGTCGGCGAGGCGGGGTCGGGCAAGTCGCGGCTGCTGTGGGAGTTCTTCAAGTACATCGATGGCGTCGAG
>JASHQV010000384.1 GCA_030038955.1 Solirubrobacteraceae bacterium | reverse complement strand
GTCAACTGCACCGCCCACGGCCTCGCGGGCGAGCCCGGGCTCGACGGGCTGCCGCTCGCCGAGGCTGAAGTGGGCCAGTTCGGCGCGGTCGTCGACTTCGCCTACGGCGTGGGGGACACCGCGCTGATCGCTGCCGCCCGGCGCGCCGGCGTGCCCGCCGTCGACGGCCACGAGCTGCTGCTCGCCCAGGGGGCGCTCAGCTTCGAGCTGTTCACCGGCACGCCCGCCCCGATCGAGGTCATGCGCGCGGCACTCGCGCCGGCCTGAGCAGCCGCTCAGGCCGGCGCGACCCGCCGCCCTGTGCCGCCGCCAAAAGCGATTCCGGGGACGTCCCGGGTATCGTCCCCGCCCGTGAGCCCCCGGACCGAGCAGCAAGATCGCACCGATTGCACCCCCTGCCGTGGCACCGGGCGGCTGTTGTCGAGCAAGGGCGGGGAACGCCACGAGGTCACCTGTCCCTGGTGCGGTGGCAGCGGCCAGTTCCAGCCCGGCCGCGATGCCCAGGCCGCCGGCCCAGCCGAGCGCGACGGCGACGCCCCGGCCGAGCACGATTGGGTTGGCGACGAAGCGGGCGGAGAGGCGCCGTGAAGTACGTCCTCGCGGCGGTGCTCGGGCTGGTCGCCGGGGCGCTGCTCGAGCTGGTGATCGAGCGCCTGCCAGAACGCGCGGCGCCGGCGCCGGCGCCAGCACCGGCGCCGCGCTGGCGCCGTCCGGTGGTCGTGCTGCTGACCGCGGCGCTGGCGGTGCTGACGGTCGCGACCCGGCACCGGACGCACGACCTGGTGCTCGGGCTGGCGCTGGTCGCAGTGCTCGTGCCGATCTCATTCATTGACCTTGAGCAGCGGCTGATTCCCAACCGGATCACCGGCCCGGCGGCGCTCGCGGCGGTCGTGATCGGCGCTGCCACGCGCCCTTCTGGGCTCGTCGGGCAGGTGATCGCCGGCGTCGCCGCGTTCGCGTTCCTGTTCGTGTTCGCGCTCGCCTACCCGCGTGGGCTCGGGATGGGCGATGTCAAGCTCGCCGGCGTGCTCGGGCTGTTCCTGTCGGCGTCGGTGGTGGTGGCGCTGGTCGTCGGCGTGTGCGCGTCGGCGCTGCTGAGCGTTGGCGTGCTCGCCCGCCGCGGCGTCCGCGAGGGTCGCAAGGTCGGCTTCCCGTTCGGCCCGTTCCTCGCGTTCGGCGGCGTCGTCGCGATCCTCGCCGGTCCCCAGATCGTGCACTGGTACGTGCACTCGGTGATCAAGTAGATCGACCATCGCCGTAGGCCCCTGGCGGGCGCGGTCCCGCAGCTGATGCGTGTAGCCGCCCGTACGGACGCTATTGCGTAGACGTTGGCCGGCGGAGACGTCGAGCGAGGACAGCATCGGATGCAGCTCGCGGATGAACAGGCGTCCGCCCGGTCGCAGGAGCTGAGCAACGGTGCGCGCCCACCGCTCGACGCTCGGCAGCCAGCAGCGCGCGCCGATGCCGGCGAGCCAGCGCCGGTCCTGGGCCGCATCCAGGCGTGCGATCCAAGTGGGATAGGTCCTTATGTGGCCGCGGCTCGTCGCTCCGACTGCCGGCTCGTGAGCTGTGACGTGCAAGGCCGAGCCTGACGTGAGCTCGCTGTCCTCCGCTCGCGATCTACGCGCCGGGCACTCCGATCGCCGCTGAGGCTGCGGGCTGCCATCGTTCGTCCATGACCGACGGTCATCTGATCCTTGCTGCTGGCGCGCTGCTCGGGTGTGGTCTCGTGGCGTCGCTAATTGCGAGCCGCGTGCGCGTACCGAGCCTGGTGTTGTTCCTCGGGCTTGGGATGCTGGTCGGCTCCGACGGCCTTGGGTGGATCAGCTTTGACGACTACCGGCTGGCGCGGACGATCGGAGTCGTGTCGCTGGCCCTGATCCTGTTCGAGGGTGGGCTAGCCGGGGGGCTTCTGCATTTGCGGCCCGTGGTCGGCGCCGCCGCCTCATTGGCGACCGTGGGCACGGTTGCCACGGCTCTGATCGTGGGGTTCGCCGCCGCCGCTCTGTTTGGTTTCTCGATCAAGCAGGGGCTCCTGTTGGGAGCGGTTCTATCCGCGACCGACGGTGCCGCGATATTCGCGCTGCTACGCAGCTCGACGTTGGTGCGCAGGCTCGCGCGCACGCTCGAGGGCGAGTCCGGCCTCAATGACCCGGTCGCGGTGCTGCTGGTGCTGGGGTTGATCGACCTGCTCGTTCGGCCTGGCTACGCCGCAGCGAACATCGTCGTTCTGTTCCTATCGGAGCTCGGGGTCGGCTTGCTCGTCGGGGGACTGGTTGGCGCGGTCGCGGCATATGCAATCCGGCACGCCCGGCTCACGACCGCCGGCTTGTATCCGGTGGCGTCGCTGACGGCCGCGGCACTTGCCTACGGTGGCGCGGACTCGCTGCACGGCTCCGGATTCCTCGCCGTCTATCTCGCCGGGCTTGTGCTCGGATCCGCTTCGATCCCGGCCGAGCGGACGATCGTCGCCTTTCACCAGGGCCTGGGGTGGGTGGCTCAGGTGGCGATGTTCGTGACCCTGGGACTCCTGGTCTTCCCTGCGCAACTGCCGTCGGTGGCGATCAAGGGCACGGTGCTCGCGCTCGTGCTCGTCTTGCTGGCACGCCCTGCAGGGGTCGTGATCGCGACGGCGCCGTTCACGTATGGCTGGCGCGAGCGCTTGGGCCTCGGATGGGCTGGGTTGCGCGGCGCAGTTCCGGTCGTGTTGGCGACCTTCCCCGTGATCGACAGGGTGCCGCGCAGCCTCGAGTTCTTCAACATCGTGTTCTTCGCCGTGCTTCTCTCGACGGTGCTGCAGGGCTCCACGTTTGAGGCGCTCGTTCGCCGGCTGCGACTGACCACCAGCGAGCCCGCCCTGCCGCGCCCGCTCTCGGAGTCCGGAACGATCCGGCGGCTCGGCGCCGAGGTGCTCGAGTACACGATCGCGTCCGAGGACGCGATCGCCGGCACATACGTACGCGACCTCGGTCTCCCGCGCGACGCGGTGGTCAGCGTGATCGTCCGCGGCGAGCGCGCGATTCCGCCGCGCGGCTCGACCCGCCTGCGCGGCGGCGATGAGCTCCATCTGCTGATCAGCGAAGAGTCAGCCCATCTCGTCCGCGACCGCCTCAGCCGCTGGCGAACGGGGCCGATCGGGCCTCCGCCACGCCCTCCCCGGCGATTGACCGGGCGTCAACCGATCTTCTCCGTGTGGCCATGGGATGAGGAACGCGACGGCGATGTCTCACGTCCTCGCGCGATCGCCAAGCAGCCGGTGATCGAGCAGCTGCGCATCCGCCGCGACCGTCCCGGAGGTCTGTGGGTGGTCGCCGACGGCCGCTATGCAATAACGGGATCGCTAGCCGCGATCGGCTCGCGAAACGACCTGACCGATTGGGCCCGACGAAGGATGCGCACGGCCACGGCCGAGGAGCGGGCATGGCTCCAAACCGTCACCGGTGCGCTCGCTGCCGATCGCGCTGAGACATCGCCGCGCCACCCGTCCGTAACCTAAGGCGCAATGTCCCTGCGCCTGACCACCGCCGGCGAGTCCCACGGCCCCGCGCTGACGTGCGTGCTGGAGGGGCTGCCGGCCGGTCTCGTGCTGGATCGCGAGGCAATCGACCGGGACCTCGCCCGCCGCCAGCTCGGGCACGGCCGCGGCGGGCGGATGAAGATCGAGCACGACCGCGCCGAGCTGCTCGGCGGCGTCCGCCACGGACGCACGCTCGGCGGCCCGGTCGCGCTGCAGATCCGCAACCGCGACTACGCCAACTGGGAGGAGCGGATGAA
>JASHQV010000383.1 GCA_030038955.1 Solirubrobacteraceae bacterium | reverse complement strand
CGCCCGCCAAATCGCGGCCGCGGCCCGCCATCAGTCGCGCGATACGCCGCCTGTCCGATCCGGCGCGCCGCCACGATCCCGGCGAAAGGTCATCGTCACGCTGGTGCCAAGCGGCCCGCGGGTCGTGTCGACGCTGTGGCTGAGGCCGTGGATCAGCGCCAGCCCCCAGCCACGGCCGTCGCCGCGTCTACTGGCCGCCGAGTCCTTGCTCCAGCGCCCGGAGTCGGTCACCGACAGGACGATCCGGTCGCGGTCGGCGAACGCCTCGAGCGCCACGTACCGCCGGGGGTCGCGGTGGCTGGCGTGCTCGATCGCGTTGTTGACCGCCTCGCCGGCGGCGAGCAGCAGGTCCCAGGACAGCTCGGGGCTGAGCCCGAGCCCGGCGAGCCACGCCCGCAGCCGGTGACGAGCCGCCGGGATCTCCCGCTCGCTGGCGGCGAGGCAGTCGACGTGGCAGTCGACGGTGTTGCCGACCGGCCGCAGCGCGACCACGACGACGTCGTCGCTGTACCCCTCGGCGCTGATCAGGCGCGCCAGCAGGTGAGCGCAGACCCGGTGGACCGGTAGCTGCCGGCAGCCACGGGCGGCGTCGGCGAGCCGCTCGAGCCCCGCCTGCAGCGATTCGCCGTGCCGCTCGATCAGGCCGTCGCTGTACAGCACCAGCAGCGAGCCGGCGGCGAGCTCGGCGACGCCGCCGGTGACGGCCGCGTCGGCCGGCTGGATCCCCAGCGGCGCGCGGCGGCCGTCGGTCAGCAGCGTGACCGCGCCGTCGGGGGCGACCACGACCGGGTAGGGGTGCCCGGCGCAGGCGTAGTGGACGCGGCCTGTGGCCGCGTCCACTCGAGCGAACGCGGCGGTCGCGCAGGAGGCTCCCGGCACGTCCTGGGCGTACCGGTCGAGCAGCGCCAGGACGTCGCCCGGATCGCGCTCCCCGAGCGCCGCGAGGTCGAGCGCGCTGCGCAGCTGGCTCATCGTCGCGACCGCGTCGAGCCCGTGCCCGACGACGTCGCCGACGGACACGGCGAGCCGAGAGGAGTCGTCGAGCATCCGTGCCGTGTACCAGTCTCCCCCCACCCGCATCGCCTCGCCCGCCGGCCGGTAGACAGCCGCGACCACGGCCGCCGGCAGGGCCGGCGCCAGCGCCAGCAGCCGCTCCTGCAGGGAGGCGGCGACCTCGTGCTCGCGCCGCGCCACCAGGATCCGGGCGATCGCCCGCGAGGTTGCAGCGCTGACCGCGAGCAGCAGCTCGACCTCGTCGGGCGTGAACTCGCGCGGCTGGCGCCAGCTCAGCCCGAGCGCGCCCAGCGCCGAGCCGTCTTCGGCGCGCAGCGGCTCGAGCGCGATTGCCCGCAGCTGCTCGGAGGTCTCGGCGATCAACGGCTGGTAGCGGCGGGGCAGCTGGCCGGTGTCGCCGATCAGCACCGCCCGCCGGTCCCTGACCACTTCGACGATCGGCAGCGGCGCGTCCATCCCGAGCACGTGGTAGCGGCTGCTCAGCTCCGGATCGGCGGTGCCCGCGAACGTCAGCTCGAGCCGCGTGCGGGACTCGTCCAGCAGGGCGATGCGGGCGATGTCGGCGCCGAGCGAGCAGGCGGGCGAGCGCAGCAGCGCCGCCAGCACGTCGTCCACGGCCTGCGCCCCGGTCAGCTCCACACCGAGCTCGAGCAGCGCCTGGTCGCGGGCCTGCGACTCAGCCGACCGGCGCTGCTCCCGGTCGAGCTCGCGGGCGCGCGCGATCGTGCCCGCCACCTGCGCGGCGAGGCGCTCGCCGGTGGCGACGTCGTCGGCGCCGAACACGCGGCCGCTGCCCGCGGAGATCAGCGTGATCGCACCCAACAGCTCGTCCCCGGCCCGCAGCGGCACCGACAGGTAGGAGGTGAACCCGAGCGCCTTGACGATCTCGAAATGGCGCCGGTTCCGGGTCGTGTCCTGCAGGAAGCTGTCGGGCATCTCGGCCGACCAGGCCGAGATGCCCGTGGTCGTCACCTTGCCGGCCGGGTGCGAGGAGTCGATCCGTGGCGCGTAGTAGCGCCTCAGCTCGTCGACCAGCGCAGCTTTGCTCGGGTCGGCGTGCACCGCCGCGACGCGTTCGAGCCCCCCGTCCGTGGTGACCAGGTCGATCAGGCAGAGATCGCCCATCCACGGGACCGAGCTGGCCGCCAGCATTCGCAGCGTCTCCTGGTAGCTGCCGGCCGCAGCCACAGCAGAGGTGGTGCTCAGCAGCAGCTGGTCACGGCGAAGCTGCTCGCGGGCGGCGGCGTCCTGCTGCTTTGCCTCGATCACCGGGCCGACCGCCTCGCCGACCAGGTACAGCTGCGCAAGCTCGGCGCGGCTCGGGCGCGCGGCGGTCGCGAAGTACAGGGTGAGCACGCCGATCACCTCGGCGACCCCGGTCAGCGGCACCGCGCTGGCGGTCCGGATTCCCGACTCGGCCAGCAGCCCCTGGTTGGGGAACAGCTCGGGCCGCTCGCCGATCGGCAACACCATTGGCTCGCCCTCCAGCCAGCACGTCCCGGCGAGCCCGACCCCGGGCGTGCAGGTGATCCCGAACGGCGGCTCGGCGGCGGCGCGAAAGCGCGGCTCGCTCCACCACCAGTCGACGCAGACGATCTGCTCGCCGCCGCTGTCGCTCAGCCACAGGCGCGCGACGGCGCCGCCGAGCTCGGGGCAGAGGACGGGCAGCAGCAGCTTGTAGGCCTCGGCCGGTCCCGACGCCGAGGCGACCGCGCGGGCGGTGCGGAGGCCCGCGTTCAGGTAGGCAGACCCGCTGGGCTGAGCGGCGCCAGAGGCGGCGAGCCCCAAGGCCGCCGGCGACGCGCCCTCCCCAACGCGCCGCTCAGACTTCGATCTGGGCACCGATGCTCACCGTGCGATCGGTCGGCAGTCCGAAGTGGTCGATCGCGCTCGCGGCGTTGCGCGCGATGCTGACGAACATCTTCGTCTGCCACGTGGGCATGCGCGGGTGCTCATCCGGCACGATCGCGATCCGGGAGACGAAGTAGGACGCATGCTCGAGGTCGAGGTCGCGCTCGAGCAGCAGCTCACGGCGGGCCATCCGCAGCGCCGCCGGCACGTGCGGCTGCTCGCGATAGCCGACGCGGATCTCCACGTAGCGGATCGACAGCTGCTCGGGACCTAGGCGCTCGACGCGGAAGCGATGCTCGCTGTCGACGCGCGGCACGCTGACCTCGCGCACCGACACGATCAGCACCTTCTCGCTGAGCGTGTGCGTGTGCTCGATCCCGGCGCGCAGCGCCAGCGGCGTGGTGTCGTGGCCAGGGTTCAGGTAGACCGCGGTGCCGGCGACGCGGGCGATCGGAGGGTCGGCATGGACGAGCTTGTCGAGGAAGGCGTCAAGCGGGCCCTCCTTGGCGTTGCGGTTGGCGGTGACCACGGCGCGACCGCGATTCCACGTGAGCATCACCACCGAGATGATGATCCCGAGGATCAGCGGGAACCACGCCCCATGCAGGATCTTCGCGATGTTCGCGCTGAACAGCGCCAGCTCGACGGTCAGGAACAGCGCGCCCAGCGGCGCGAGCTTCCACATCGGCGGGTGCCAGGTCGCCCGTGCGACCGCCAGGAACAGCACCGTGTTGAGCACGAACGTGCCGGTGACCGCGACGCCGTAGGCGTTGGACAGGGCGTTCGAGCTCTGGAACGCCAGCACCAGCCCGACGACTGCGGCGCCGAGCAGCCAGTTGACGATCGGAACGTAGATCTGCCCCTCCACCAGCGAGGTGTGGACGATCCGCAGGCGCGGCAGGTAGCCGAGCTGCATCGCCTGCCGGGCGACCGAGTAGGAGCCCGAGATGACCGCCTGCGAGGCGATCACGGTGGCAATCGTGGCGAGCACCACGAGCGGGACTTCAGCCCAGCTCGGCGCCAGCAGGAAGAACGGGTTGCCCCTGTCGTGCGGATCGGCGAGCACCAGCGCGGCCTGCCCCAGATACGACAGCAGCACGCCCGGAAACACGAGCGCGAACCAGGCCAGGCGAATCGGCCCGGCGCCGAAGTGCCCGCGGTCGGCGTACAGCGCCTCGGCGCCGGTGACCGCCAGCACGACGCCGCCGATGGCGAGGAACGCGTCGCCACCGTGGGCGGTGAAGAAGCGCACGCCCCACACCGGCGAGAGCGCCTGCAGGACGCCAGGGTGCGCGGCCACCTGGCGGAGCCCAAGCACGGCCAGAGTGACGAACCACACGACCATTACCGGGCCGAACAGCCGCCCGACGGTGCCGGTGCCGCGGCGCTGGAGCGCGAACAGCGCGACCAGGATCACGATCGCGATCGGCACCACCAGGTGGGTCAGTCCCGGGGCGGCGACCTCGAGCCCCGAGACCGCCGACAGGACCGAGATCGCCGGCGTGATCGCGCCGTCGCCAAAGAACAGCGCCGCCCCGAAGATCCCGAGCGTCACGAGCAGCGTCCCCCGCGGCACCCGCAGCCGGCGGACGAGCGCGGCCAGCGCCATGATGCCGCCGTCGCCGCGATTGTGCACGCGCATGATCACGCC
>JASHQV010000382.1 GCA_030038955.1 Solirubrobacteraceae bacterium | reverse complement strand
GGCCTGTCTCGCGACACCGGGACCAGCACTCCCAGCCCAGCCAGCTCTTCCGGCCCAGCCCCATCGAGCTCCACCTGAAGTCGCCACACCAACCTGTCCCGGCTGCGCCCCGCCGCCCGCGATCGCGACCTGTCCCGATGGGCCCTGTCCCGATGGGCCCTGTCCCGATGGCCTCCCGACGGCCACCATGCTCGTCGGTCCCGATAGCCCACCGGTGGTAGCCACGTCGCCCTGCCCCGCGGGCGCGATGCCGGTACCGCTGCCGGCAACGCCCGGCCGCGATCCGCCGCTCGGATTGCTGGCAACGCCAGGCGGCGGCGTCCGCTGAGGCGTGGTGCCACGAGGATTGGCCGCCGCAGGCTTGTGGCCCGACCGCCCGCGGGTCGCAGCGCGCGAGCGCCCGGCGTCACCGCGACCGGCCGCGCGCGAGCGGGTGGACCCAGCGACAGCCGCGGCCGAGCCGGAGGCGCTCACAGCGCCAGCTCCTGCAGACGCCGGCAGCCCGGTCGCGTTAGCCGGGCTCGCCGTCGCCGAGCGCGAGGCATGCGCGCGTTCGTGCCCGGCACCGCGTTGGCTGGAGCGGCCCGCCGGGCTGTGCTCCAGCCCGCGTACGGCGGGAAGACTCGACGCGGAGATCGCGATCGTGCCGACCGTTCCGGCACCCGCCAGCAGCACCGCGACCATGCTCTTCAACGCCCCCGTCTTCAGCGCCGAGACCGCGATCACGCCGGACCCGCCGACAGTCGCGGCACCACCAGCCCCCAGGACCGCCGCGACCAGGCCCTCCTTGGCCAGCAGCGTCGGCGCGACCGGAAGCAGCAGGTGGAGCCTCTTGTGCTGACGCTGCAGCTCGGAGCGGTAAGCGCGGCAGCCCTCGCAGTCGCGCAGGTGGCGGCGCAGGTTACCGCGCCGCAGGGCACCGCCGTGCCCGACGGCGAGCTGCTGGCGGATCTCGTGGCAGGCGGTATCGCGGGCCGTACGGCTGGCTAGCAGCGACTCCCGGGCCTGGAACACGAGCGCCTTGACCTTGTCCCGGGGCACGTCCAGGATCTCGGCGATCTCGCCATGGGACAGCGATTCCAGCTCGGCGAGGACGAGCGCAGCTCGCTGCTCGTCCGGCAGGCGCCTGAGATCACGCACGAGGTCGCGGAGGTCCTGGCGACGCTGCACCTCGGCGGCCAGCCCTTCGGTGGCCGTGCCGCCGGCCGGCTCGTCGATCTCGGCGACTGGCTGCTCTCGGCGTGCGCGCAGCACCGAGTAGCAGCGGTTGCGCGCGATCGTGAACAGCCACGGCCGCAGGTTGATCGACTGGTGGCTGCCGATCAGCGCCGTGTACGCCGCCATGAACGTGTGCTGGACGGCGTCCTCAGCCTCCTGCTGATCGCCCAGCAGGTGCCGGCAGAAGCACAGGATGCCGCGGTGGTGGCGGTCGTACACCGTCTCGAACGCATCGCTCCGACCCTCCCGGACGAGGCCCACGAGACGCCCGTCCGAGGCGAGCCGGAGCAGCCTCGGCGTCAGCGCCGGCAACCTCGGAGGCGCGACGCGGGGAACCGCTCCCGCTTCCATGTGGCGATTATCGTCACGACGCGGCGCCGCGATGACCGGCTGCCTGACAGTGGACGCCGTTTCCGGACGAATGTTCGAGGCGTGGCGCGAGCCGGTGCAACAGCGCCTGCGCCGGCGCCGAGTGAGCGCGCGCCCAGGGCTAGGCAGCGTCAGGAAATTAGGTGGTGGAGCTGGCGAGGGGCTGGGCGTGTCTGACGCCGCCGCCTTGCCACGATAATACCGAGAGTATTTGAGGGCGAGGCGGCGGCGTCAGGGGCGTCCAGACGTCGCCAGAACGCCAGATAATTTCCTGGCGCTGCCTTAGCGCCGCCGCAGGGTCAGCGCGGCCGCGGCGGACCCGGCGGCGCGACGATGTCGCGCCCGGTCGGCGTCAGCGACTCGTCAAGCTCCAGCTGCCAGTAGTAGCGCGTGAACGTGGCCCCGGCGCGGTACTCGCCGACGTGGGGGGCGATCCGCTCTCCGGCGGCCATCCGCACGATCAGCTCCGGATACGTGCGGCCCGGCAGCGCCGCGTACATCGGCGCCGGGAAGGCGCCGCCGAAGCGCGTGTTCACGTCGGTGATCCCCAGCCCCACCTGCGAGTCGTGGAACACCTGGACCGTGCACGGCCCGCGCACCGCCAGCGTCTCGACGACCCGCCGCCCCAGCTCGACCAGCTCGCGGTCGTCGACCACGGTCCCCTTGATCGACTCGCCCCCGCGCGACTCGATCATCGTCCGCGGGATCGCATTCAGGCAGCGGCCGTCGAGATCCGCCAGGCAGTCGATCGACAGCTCTGGCCCGTCCATCGCCTTCTGCACCATCGCCGGCTCCTCGATGTAGGAGGCGAGGAACTCGACCGCGCGCGCGTCGCGCGCGCGCATGATCGACCGCGACCCGGAGCCCCGCCGCGGCTTGACGATCACCGGGTAGTAGGGCGGCTGCTCACCGGGGAGCACGGTCGGCGGCGACGGCAGGCCATGGCGCTCGAGCAGCAGGTGCGCCTCGTACTTGTCGTACGTCGCCCGGGCGATCTCCGGGTCCGGCACGAGCGCCGGCAGCAGCCCGGCGACGCGCGCCTCGGCGAGCACCTCGATGTCGAGGTCGGTGAGCGGGACCACGAGCGCCACCCGGTGAGCGCGGCACAGCTCCTGCAGCGCCGGCACGTAGGCGTCGTCGTCGATCGGCGGCACCGGCACGCGCACGTCGGCCGCATACTGGGCGGGCGCCAGCGGGTTCGGGTCGGCGGCCACCACGCGGGCGTGCTGGGCGAACGCCGAGACGATGTCGTACCGCTTGCCGACGCCGGTCAGCAGCACGCCCAGATCGCGCTTGACCGGCTCGCTCACGCCGTCACCGTCCGCCACGCTCCCACATCGCTCGCTACGTCGCGCTTGGCGGACGCCACCCGCCGGCCTCCCCTTTGTACAGGCCCTTGCCGGCGATCACCATGCTCACCGTGGCCGCGAGGATCCGCAGGTCGAGCCGCAGCGACCCGTGCTCCACATACCACAGATCGAGCTCGATTCGCTGCGTCCACGGCAGCGAGGCGCGCCCGTTGATCTGCGCCCAGCCGGTGATCCCCGGCCGCACCGCCAGCCGGCCCCGCTGGCGGTCGGTGTACTGCTGCACCTGCACCGGCAGCGTCGGCCGCGGCCCGACGATCGACATCTCGCCGCGCAGCACGTTCCACAGGTTGGGCAGCTCGTCCAACGAGTAGCGCCGCAGCAGCACGCCGACCCGCGTGATCCGGTCGTCCCCCTGCTGGATCGCGAGTCCGGCGCCGATCAGCTCGGCGCCGCTGACCATCGTCCGCAGCTTGAAGATCCGGAACGGCCGTCCGTCCTTGCCGATCCGCGTCTGGCGGTAGATCGCCGGGCCGGCCGACTCGAGCCGGATCAGCACGCACAGCGCTGCCACGAGCGGCGCCGTCAGCAGCGTCCCGGGGAGCGCGATCAGCAGATCGAGCGCGCGCTTGCTCACCGCGTGCCCTCCGCCGGCTCCCAGCCGGCCTCGGTGCCGTGCCTCAGCCAGTCCCACAGGCCGGCCGCCAGCGAGGCGGTGGTGAGCACGTAGTACCGGGCCACCAGCAGCGGGCGAGCCGGGAGCAGCGGCGCCGCCACGGCCGCCACCAGGATCGCCGCCTGCACGGCCACCGCGGCTGTGTAGATCCACCCGTGCCCGAGCAGCGCCACGCTCGTGCCGAGCACGATCAGGTGCAGGAGCGGCGTCGCGTAGCGGAGGATGCGGTGGGAGAAGATCATCAGCGCGTACAGCGGGTCGTAGCCGCGGAGCGAGAGCATCCCGCCGCGCACGACGATCGGCCAGCCATGACTCATCATCCGTCGCTTGCGGGCGAACTCCCCCTCGATCGAGGGGACCATCTTCTCACTGGAGTGTGCCGTCGCTACGTAAACCGCCAGCCAGCCGCGCTTGACCATGTTGAACGGGAAGCTGAGGTCGTGACCCATGATCGGGTCGACCTCCAGGTAGGACTCCCGGCGGGTGGCGTAGATCGCGCCGTTGCCGCCGGTGACCGATCGCAGCGTCGACTCCAGCCGCCGCAGCAGCAGCTCGTAGCGCCAGTACAGACCCTCCTGGTTGGTGCCGCGATGGTCGACGAACTGCACGTCGCCGCAGGCGTAGCCGACGCGGGGGTCGGCGAACGGCTCCAGCAGCCGCCGCAGCGCGTCCGGCGCCCACACCGCGTTGGCGTCGGAGAACGCCACGAGCTCGCCGTCCGAGCGGCGGACGGCGGCGTTCTGGGCGCGGACCTTGCCGCCGCGCGGAAGCTCCAGCACGAGGTCGGCGCCCGCCTCCCGCGCGCG
>JASHQV010000381.1 GCA_030038955.1 Solirubrobacteraceae bacterium | reverse complement strand
GTCGCGGGCGCGATCGCGATCGCCGACAGCGCCGCCGAGCGGGCTGACGCTTTCGGAGCAGCGGCCGACGCGGCGCTTGCGCGCGCGGTCGCCGCGACGATGCGAATGCATGGTGGTCAGTGCTCGCCGGACGAGCTCGAGCGCCTCGCACGCACGGCGTTGCCGCTGCTCGAGGGCGTGGGCGACGACGACGGTCTCGCCGCTGTGTGGCATTCAGTCGGCATGGTGGCGAGCATGGGCTCGCGCTTCGCGGACTGGGCGGCGGCGGAGGAGCAGGCGCTGCTGCACGCCCGCCGCGCCGGCCATGCGGTCGTGCGCTCGTGGGCGATCGGCGTAGGGCTTGCGATGGGGCCAATGCCGGCGGGCGAGGCGCTCGCGAAGCTGGACGCCATGGTGGGCGAGCAACCGCACGCTGCCGACCTGGTCCTCCGAGGTGTGTTGCTCGCGATGCTCGACCGCGTCGACGAGGCCTGGACGGTCGCCACTCCTGCCGACGAGCGGCTGCGCGAGCTCGGTTTCGGTGCCGCCGGCGGAGTGTGGCTTGGCGAGCTCGCCACGATCGCCGGCGACCGCGAGTCGGCGGCCAGGGACTTTCGAAGCGCCTGTGAGGCCATGGAGGCGAGCGGCAACACTGGGACGCTGTCTACGTACGCGCCGCGCTTGGGCGTCGTGCTGTGCGCCCTCGGTCGCTACGACGAGGCCGAGGCACTCGCCGCGCAGGGCCGTGAGCTCGGCGATCCCGAGGACACAATGACCCAGGAGGTCTGGCGTGAGGCGCAGGCGCTCGTGCACTCTGCGCGCGGCCGGCACGACGAAGCGGAGCGACTCGCGCGTGAGGCGGTCAGGTTCGGCTTGCGTAGCGACGCACCGCTACTGCGTGGCGGTGTGCTCGCGACGCTCGCCGAGGTGCTCGAGGCCGCGAGCCGCCGTGACGAGGCGCTCGTGGCCCTCCGCCAGGCGCTCGTCGAGTATGAGCGCAAGCCGGTCATCCCGCTGGCCCGCCACGTCCGCGAACGGATCGCCGCGCTCGAGGAGACGCCGGCCTGAGGTCTACGCGGTTGCGGCAAACGTCGCGACGGCTCGGCCGGCTCGCTGGCGTCAGCCGCGGTCGATCAGCAGTTCAGCGTGACGGGCGAGGATCTCGAAGTCGGCGTCGTCGTGCAGGAGCGGGAGCCGTTCCCGGATGGCGTGGGCGGCGATCAAGCAGTCGATCAGCTTGCGCACGGTCTCACCGCGGCGCCGACAGGCGCGATACAGCGCCGCTGCCTGCTCGTAGTCGGTCGGGAGCGTCTGGAGCGTCGTGGCACGCGCGAGCAGCGCGCGGAGCTGCTGAAGGTGTTGTTCGTCCCGCGCCCCGGCCAGCACCTCCATGCGAACCGGGTGGCAGGTGGCGATCTCGTCGGCAAGTCGCTTGTCAACCCGCATGCACGCCGGGCTGCCAGTGTCGCGTAGGAACTCCACCCACGCCGAGGTGTCGATCAGGATCATCCGATCCGGCTGCGGCGTAGCTGCTCGAGGTCGCCCTCCCAGCCTGACCCGCGCAACTTGCGGGCGTGATCGAGATCAAGCGCTTCCGCAGCTACCGTTCGCAGCGCGAAGTTGACCGCCTCCCGCTTGCTGGAGAGGCGGTAGCGGCGCATGATCGTCTCGCAGGCGACGTCGTCGAGGTCGATGTTGGTACGTGTCATACACCAACGATACACCAATCAATCCGCGGCGGCGAACGTCGCGGTGAGTGCGCGGTAGGTCTGCCGGAGGCCCTGCTCGAGGTGGATCTCGGCCCGCCAGCCGAGAGCCTCGTGGGCACGCTCGGGACTGAGACAGCTGCGCTCCAACTCACCCGGTCGCAACGGCGCCAGCCCGGGTTCGATCGCGGTGCCCGCCTCGTCCTGGAGGACCTCCAGCACGCGCGAGACCGGCGTCTCGACGCCCGTCGAGACGTTGAATGTGCCACCGCTGCCGACCGCCGCCAGCAGCCCGTGCACGACGTCGTCGACGTGCACGTAGTCGCGCGTGGGCGTGCCGCGGCCAAACAGCGTCGGGCGCTCGCCCCGCCACAGCAGGTGCGAGAAGATCGCCACCACGCCGGCCTCCCCGTGGGGGTTCTGGCGGGGCCCGTAGACGTTCCCGAGGCGGCAGATCGAGTGCTCGACCCGGTGCGACCCGCGCCACGTGTTGACGTACGCCTCGGCGGCCCACTTGGAGGCGCCGTAGGGGGACTGAGGTGCGGGAATCGAGTCCTCAGTCGTGGGTCGCAGCGCGTCGTTGCCGTACATCGCGCCGCCTGTCGAGGTGAACACGACCGCCGCCCCGTGGCGCCTGGCCGCCTCGAGCACGTTGAGCGTCCCGTGCACGTTCACGTCGCAGTCGCGCTCGGGGTTCTCGACCGACACGACGACGCTGGCCTGAGCGCCGAGATGGAAGATCACGGACGGCTTGGCGGCGTCGATCACGCGGTCGAGCTGGGCGCGCCTGCTGAGGTCGAGCACCTGCAGCTCCGCCTCGCCGGCGACGTTGTCAGCCAGGCCGGTGGAGAGGTCGTCGACGACGACGACGCTGACGCCGTCGGCGAGCAGCGCATCGACCACGTGCGAGCCGATGAAGCCGGCGCCCCCTGTCACCACCGCGCTGGCGCCGGGTCGACCGCTGGAGGGCATCGCCGCGGATTCTAGGTTGTGGCAGCGGACCTCGCCGTGAGGGAGCGGACCTCGCCGTGTGGGAGTGGACCTCGCCGTGAGCGGTCCCCGGAGGGGCGGCTCACCGATCCCCGGACGGGCGGCTCACGATACCGTGACGATGTGAGCGCACTCGGCCTCGACGCGTTGAGCTCCCTCGACCAGGCGCGCCCGCGCCGCCAGGCTGTGCGCAGGCGCCTGGAGGAGGGGCTGCGCCGCGCCCGAGCCAGCGGCCGGTCCGTGCCTGTGAGCGTCAGCGCCCTGCTCGACGACGGCGTGGACCCGCTCAGCGTGGTGGCCGCGTCGCGCCGCGACGGGGAGCCCTGGTCCTGCCTCGAGCAACCCGACCGCGACGGCACCTCTCTGTGCACGCTCGGCGCGGCCCACGCGATCACCGCGAGCGGCGCTGGCCGCTTCGGCGAGCTTGCCAAGGCTTGGCGCGGGCTCGTCGCGACCGCCGTCTGCGATCAGGCTGACGGGCCTCCGGGGTCGGGGATGGCGGCGGTCGGCGGGTTCGCGTTCGCCCCCAACGGCGCCGCTTCGACGAGGTGGCGCGGCTTCCACGCGGCGTCGCTGGTCCTGCCCGAGCTGTCGCTCGCCCGCCGGGGTGGCGAGACGTGGCTGGCGCTGAACGCGATCGCGGCGCCGGACGACACGGTCGAGGATCTCGCCCGGCTCCTGGAGCTGCGACTGAGCGAGCTGCACAGCCGGCCGCTGCCGCTGCTCGACCCCGACCCGACCGGCCGCGTCCATGTCAGCAGCCCGATGCCGCCGGCCCACTACGAGGAGGCCGTGGCACGAGCCGTGCAGCGGATCCGCGCCGGCGAGCTGGAGAAGCTTGTGCTCGCCCGCGAGGTGGAGGTCGACGCGCCCACGCCACACGATCCGGCGGCGATCCTCGGGATCCTGCGCGAGGGCTTCTCGTCCTGCTACATCTACGCGGTCGGCCGCGACGACGCGACCTTCGTCGGTGCCAGCCCCGAGCTGCTGGTGCGCCGCGAGGGGCAGCGGGCGACCACGGTCGCGCTCGCCGGCTCGACTCGCCGGAGTGCCGACCCGGCGGTCGACGACCACCTCGGCGAGCGCCTGCTGGGCAGCGACAAGGATCGAGCGGAGAACGCGATCGTGGCCCGGCGAATCGCGCGCGCACTCGGCGGGCACTCGGTGTGGGTGACGGCCGCGCCCGAGCCGGCGGTCGTGCGGGTGGCGAACATCCAGCATCTCGCCACCCCGATCCGCGCGCAGCTAGCGGTGCCGCTCAGCGCCGTCGAGCTGGTCGGGCTGCTGCATCCGACGCCGGCGGTGGGGGGCGAGCCGTGGTCGGCGGCCGAGCCGCTGATCCCCGCGCTCGAGGGCTTCGATCGTGGCTGGTATGCCGGTCCGGTCGGCTGGTGCGACCAGTCCGATGACGGCGAGTTCTGCGTGGCGCTGCGGTGCGCGCTGCTGCGCGGCGGCAGCGGCACCTGCTACGCCGGCTGCGGCATCGTCGCGGACTCCGATCCGGCGGCGGAGCTGGCCGAGACCGAGGTCAAGCTGCAGGCGCTGCTGCCGGTGCTGGCGGGTTGATGTCGGCAGCGACGAAACGCGCCAACCCCCAAGCCCCAGCGGGGGGTTGGCGCGGATCGATCAGCCGGAGCCCGTGATCAGCCCGCTGAAGTTCGGGCTGCCGATTCCGGTTGCCTCGTCGTAGTTCGGGGTCACCGGGTAGTAGCCGTTGTTGTTGCTGACCTGGTGATAGCCGGTGATGTCGTGGAAATCGCTGGCGTACGTGCCCGGGTTGTCGAACAGCCCGTAGAGCACGTAGTTGGCGTTCCCGGAGCGCTCACCGTGGTAGGCGTCCCGATCGGTGAACAGCGCCGCCCACAGCGGTGCCGACAGGCTGGTGCCGCCGATGTGCAGCCACCCGGGAGCCCCGGGCGTCTTCGTCAGCGAGTAGCAGGCGCTCTCGTAGTCGGTGCCGTACGGGTTCGGCGAGACGTAGCTCGACCCGGTGCAGTACTCCGCGTAGCCGGTGAGCGGATCCGCGTTGGCCGACACGTCCGGCTCCTCGCGGCACGCCTGGCCCCTGCCGGCGAGCGCGCAGTTGCTCGAGCCGTAGACCGTGTAGGGGTTGATCACCCCCGGGCCCTTCTGGTACTTCGGCATCGGCCAGAAGATGCTGTGGCCACCGCCGCCCGCACCGTAGGTGCCGCAGTCGACGATCCCGGTCGAGCTGGCGGTCGATGAGTCGTTGCCGCTGCAGACGTCGAGCGTGTTCCACACCGACTCGATCCCGGACGGGTAGCTGGGGTCGGGGTTGCTACCCGGATCGAACGAATCGAACGAGGTGCCGCCGGTGCTGGTCACCCACGGCTGGCTCGCCGGGTCGAGTGCCTCGAGCGGGGTCCAGTCGCTGAACGTGCCATCCCTGATGCACTCGAACGCGCCGGTGTCGCCGGCCGCCGCGAACATGCTCTGGCCCTGCGCCGCCATCTGCTCGAAGATCAGATTCTCCGCCTCGGCGAACGCCAGGCCCGCGTCCGGCTCGCACTCCCCCCAGCTCGAGCTGACCGAGTCGGCGATGTCCTGGTTGGCGATCGTCGCGTACTCGTCCAGCTCGGTCTGGCCGGTCTCGTCGTTGGGCGCGTTGTAGACGAGCACGGAGTTGGCGTCCGGCGCGACCGTCAGATCCTGCTCGAGGTCGGCCTCCACCTCGATGTCGCCGCCGTAGCCGTAGAAGCACGTGTCGCCCGCCGGGCACTGTGAGGTGTTCGGCGCCAGCGGCCCGCCGTCGACGTTGATGTCGACGAGGTGGGGGGTGTAGCTGCGGCCGTAGAACGTGTGCGCCCAGGTCGTGATGTCCGAGTGGTTGTAGGCGGACAGCTCGAACACGGCGACGTTGGCGCCGGCGCCCGCGCCGCGCGTTCCCGCGTTGGGGGCGTTGTAGATGTGGTTGGTCTGCGACGGCGTCAGGCCGCTGCAGCCGGGACCGCCGCCATAGCCGTTGTACGGCCCATTGAGTGGGATCGCTTCGAGCGCGCTGAGGCTGGTCGGGTATGGGATCTCGCAGCTCGGCTCGCCGCTGCCCGGTCGCGTGGAGCTCGCCGAGGCGGTCGCAGCGCTCGCCTGCGATTGCAGCCGGACCGTGTTGGTCAGCCCGACGACGCCGAGCACGCTCGAGCCAAGCGTGGCCGGCACCGAGGCCGGCCTGGCGTTCGAGAAGAAGCTCACGCCCTGGGCGTTGCGGTAGTTGTCGATCGTCGTCGCGAAGGCGCGATCGATCTCGGCACTGCTCCCGATCGCGCGAAGCAGGAACGGCGTCAAGGTCCGTTGCACGGTCAGCCCCTCGCGGTGCAGGTACGCGGTCATCGCCGCCACGGTGGCGTGCGACGGCGCGAACTCGGAGTCGAACTGGCCCGCGCGGAGCCAGTGGTCGTAGTCAGCGCTCCCCGGCGTGTACAGGGAGCTGAGCAGAGAGTTGAGGCGCGCCGCGTGGCCCGGCCTCAAGACCACCTCGACGCTCATCCGTCGAATCGTCAGCGTCCCGGACTTGGCCGCGCTGGTCGCCATGTAGCTGCCCTTGACCTGGGTCATCCGCTGCCCGGAGCTGTGGGCCGACACCCTCCCGCTGGGCGCCGCCTTGGTCGCCTCCCGGACCGTCGTGCATCTGCTCGCGCAGTACGACGTGGCACCCGCCGGCGCCGCCGCGAACGCAAGTGCTGCCGCCGAGATCAACCCCGCCAGCGGCCACCACCCAAGCCGGTGAACAGCAGCGAACGCCTTCATCGTCACATCCTCTCTCTCGCTTCGATGCAAGGCGCGGCCAGCGCGCGCGCACAGCATAACTCGATTATGTGTCCCCGGCTAGCTATTTTCTGGTGGGATCGCCACCAGCGCGGCCCGCTCCAGCTCGGCATGCAGCTCGCGGTTTGCCACCCGGTCGGTACGCACCTCGATGATCGTCGTCGCCTCGCCGCGCAGCGCACGGGACAGCGCCTTGACGAGCTCGGCCAGGTCGGCGGGTCGCTCGTAGCGGCAGCCGTACAGCGACGCCGCGAACGAGAAGTCGAGGCCTATGGGAGTGGCGATGTGTGGCTCGAACGCGTCGGTCTGCGAGACGACCGGGAGGAAGTGGAAGATGCCGCCGCCGTCGTTGTTGAGCACGACGATCGTCAGCGACAGGCCGCAGCGCCGGGCCGCCAGGAGCCCGCCGATGTCGTGCGCGAGCGCCAGGTCGCCGAGCAGCAGCACGACCGGCCCGTCGCCGAGCGCCGCCACGCCGAAGGCGCTGGAGACGGTCCCGTCGATCCCGTTGGCGCCGCGGTTGGCGAGCACCCGTGGCGGGTGGTCGAGCGCCGGGAAGTAGCTCTCGAGGTCGCGCACCGGCATCGACGAGGCGACGAACAGCGTGGCCTCCGCGGGCAGCTCGCGTCCCAGCGTCGCCGCCACCGAAGGCTCCGAGAGGTCGGCGTCGAGCACCGGCGCGAGCGCGTCGGCGACGGCGCGGTCGGCCTGCCGCCACGACTCGACCCACCCGGCCTGCACGTCGAGCTGCTGCGGTCGCGGCAGCGGACTGCGAAGCCGCATCCCGACGACCCCAGCCGGGTCCTGCCAGGTCATCTGCGGATCGTGGGCGATCTGCGGGACGTCGACCAGCCCAGCGAGCCACGCCCGGAGTGGCTTCGAGGTCGGCACGTCGCCGACGCGGAAGACGAAGTCGGGGCGGTGGGTGCGGGTGAACTCCGGGTCGCGGACCAGCAGGTCGTAGTAGACGATCGCGGCCGCGCCGCACCGGGCGCCCGACAGCGGGTCGGCCAGCAGCGGAATCCCCATGCGCGCGGCGTACCGCGCGAGGCCGGCCGGGTCCTCGGTGCCGGTGCCGGCGACCAGCAGGAGCCGGCCGGAGGGGTGCTGCTCGGGTTTGATCGCCGTCTCCGGCCCGGCGGACGGGTGCTGCTCGGGTTTGATCGCCGTCTCCGGCCCGGCGGACGGGTACTGCTCGGGTTTGATCGCCGTCTCCGGCTTGGGGCTCGGAGACGGCGGCCCCGCCGGTTCGACGATCACGTACGGCACGCCGCCCGCCCTTCCCGTGTCGTCGTCGGGCAGCGGCTCGTCGAGCACCAGCGGCTCGCGCAGCGGCACGTTCAAGTGCACCGGGCCAGGGCGCTCCGAGAGCGCCGTGAAGAACGCCCGGCACGCCAGCGTCCGCGCCCACCGCAGCCGCTCAGGCGTCGCCTCCTGCACGCCCACGTCGAAGAACCAGCTGACGGCGCTTCCGTACAGCTTGACCTGGTCGATCGTCTGGCCGGCGCCGAGCTCGCGCAGCTCCGGCGGTCGGTCGGCGGTCAGCACGATCAGCGGCACCCGCGCCTCACGCGCCTCGATCACCGCCGGCAGCAGGTTGGCCGCGGCCGTGCCGGTCGTGCAGGTGACCGCCACCGGCACGCCGCTGGCCTTGGCGGCCCCGACCGCGAAGAACCCAGCCGAGCGCTCGTCGACGTGCGACCAGCACCGGATCCGCCCGTCACGCAGCAGCGACAGCACGATCGGCGTGTTGCGCGAGCCCGGCGAGGTGCAGGCGTGCCGCATCCCGCAGCGAGCGAGCTCGTCGGCGATCGCGCGGAGCAGCAGGTAGGCGTCGAGCGTGGTCATCGGGGCGCCGGGCAGGCGTCTTGGGCGGTCATCGGGGCGGGGGGCAGGCATCGTGGCCGGTCATGATTGCGAGGATGAACGAGCCGCCCACGCTCGTGCTGCTGCACGGCTTCACCAACACCGGCGCCAGCTGGCACCCGGTGATCCAGGCGGTCGGAGAACGGTACCGGTCGCTCGCTCCTGACATCCGCGGCCACGGCAGCGCGTCGGAGCGGCGGCCGGTGTCGCTCGCGGCGGTGCTCGCTGACATCGCGGCGCTGCCGGCCGAGCGGTTCACGCTGGCCGGCTACTCGATGGGCGGGCGCATCGCCCTGCACGCAGCACTGGCGCTGCCCGACCGGATCACGCGCCTGGTTCTGATCGGGGCCAGCCCCGGCCTCGCCGACGCGGCCGAGCGCGCCGCCCGGCGCGAGGCCGACGAACGCCTCGCCGAGCAGATCGAGCGGTCGGACATCGACAGCTTCGCGCGCCGCTGGGCACGGACGCCGGTCCTGTCGGGCGTGCCCACCGAGCTTGCCGCGCAGGCCCATGCGGACCGCCTCCACAACCAGCCGGCGGGGCTCGCGGCGGCGCTGCGCGGGCTCGGCACGGGCACCCTGCCGAGCCTCTGGGATCGCCTGCCCGAGCTGACGCTGCCGGCGCAGCTGGTCGCCGGCGAACGCGACGACAAGTTCCGCGCGATCGCCGCGCAGATGGCCGCGCGGATGCCCGCCGCCGAGGTCCGCGTGCTCGCCGGCGCCGGCCACGCCGCGCAGCTCGAGGAGCCCGCCGCGGTCGCCGCGCTCCTCACGGAGCGCTGAGCGCCTTACAGAACCGGCACCGACACGCGACCATCCGCGATCGTCACGACCGCGCTGCCGCGGTTGGGGATGTAGGAGTTGGTCGAGGTCGACACCTGCAGCTCGAGCGTGTCGCCCTTCGGCAGGATGTAGGCGACGCCCGCCAGGTCAAGCGAGATCTTCTGCGCCTCGGGTGGCAGGTTCGGGTCCGTCCCGTCGTCCTCGAGGTCGAGGTTGTCGAGCCGGAGCGGCGAGGTCTGGAGGTCGACGACGTCGCCGGTGTCCTTGTCGATCAGCCGGAAGAACAGGTCGGTGGCGTTGCCGTCGACGGTCACCTTGGCGCTGACGTGACCGATCCCGACGATCGGCAGCGCGTGGCTCGAAGCCGTCACCACCGGCACCGTCACCTGACCCGGGTCCTCCGACGGGGTGGCGCCATCGGTCACCGCCGTGTCCTCGCCGCCCGGCGTGAATGCCACGCCAGCGGGATTGTCGTCGGAGACGATCGTGCCACTGAGCGGCGCGCTCACGTATTGAGCCTTTCCCGGGCGTGACGGCGTCGGGAACGTCGAGGCGCCGTAGAAGTTGCCGTTCTGCGCCTCCCAGACGAGGTTGTCGCGCGGCGGCACCAGCCGGTCGAGCGCGCGACGGCTGCCACGCTGGCCGCGCAGGTAGTAGTTGAACCACGCGACCATCGCGTTCTCGTCGTAGTTCGTGGCCGACTGGCCGCGGGCGATCGGGCTCGAGCTCGAGGCCGTGTCCGAGTAGTTCTCGCCGGTCGGGGCGGCGCCCGTCGGGCAGGTCACGTGGCCGCCGCAGAAGGCGATCATCTTCAGTGGCACGTGCCGGTAGTGCGAGCGCGTCTCGACCAGGTTGTTCCAGCCGTCGGTCAGGTTGAACAGCGTGTCGACCGTGCCCTGCTCGGCCAGCACCGGGATGTCCGGCACGTGCCCGGCGGGACCGGCGCCGTACGCGGCCATCGAGCGCTGGTGGAACCACGCGAGCGAGGTCTGGTCCCAGTAGCCCATCGCCGCTCCCTGCACCTCGGCGTAGTCGATCATCGGGTCATAGCCGCCGGTCTGGTTGCCGCCGGTGCCGCCCGAAGGCAGACCCTCGACGTCGGGCGGCAGGTGCGTGACCGCTTGCTCCCCGAGGCCGTCGCCGAACAGCAGCTCCCCCCAGCCAAGCTTGATCACGCCACCCGGGTCGAGCGAGTAGTCGAGGTCGTTCCACGACCAGCCCGGCACGATCGCCTTGACGCGCCTGTCGAACGAGGCGGTCGACCACTCGATGCCGCCGCCGTAGCTGACCCCGGTCATCCCGACGACGGGCTCGCCGCGCGTGTTCGAGCGGCGGCTGTCGTTCGAGTAGTGCGGCTGCCCGTGGCGGCCGAGCGTGTCCACCGCGATCTCGCGCCTGCCGGTCAGCACCTGGGAGATCAGTGCCGACACATCGCGGCCCTCGGCCTCCGGGGAGTCGACCTCGGCGACGCCGCCCGACTCGCCGAACCCGCGCGGATCCCACGTCAGCTCGGCGTAGTGGTCGGCGATCAGCTGCTCGTCCGGGGTGGTGGCGCCGGCGCTGCCCCATCCCGGGCCCTCGAGGATCGTGTACAGCGAGTGGCGCTTGGGGTGCAGCGGCTCGAACAGGTTGTAGACGATCGCGGTGCCGTCGAAGCTGCGGATGCAGCCACGCACGTACGTGTAGGAGGGGCTGCCCGCCACGGTCGTGGTCGTGTGGTTGGGGCACGACTCGGCGGCGGCCGGTGCGGCCACCGCCGCTGCCGCGCCGAGGGCGCCGAGCAGCGATCCGATCAGGACCACCGCCGCGCGTCTGCGGATCAACACTCTCGCCTCCTCCTGCTCGAAACGATCTGCCGTCAGGTAGTGCTGCCAGCTGTGAACGTCTGCGTTCAGGAAAACTGGCGGCAACTGAGCAGCCCGGGGCCAGCCGGGACGGCGATCGTGCCCCGCGTCGCTGGCAGCGGGTCGGGCGCATCGAAGCGGCCAAGCGTCGCCAGTCCGCAGGGTCGGTCGGGCGCGACCGCCGCTGCCGCGTGCAGGGCGGCGGCGATCCCCAGCGGCCCGTCGAGCGTCGACGCCAGATAGACGTCGTAGCCGGCCGCGCGCGCCCGGCGCGCATCGTCGATCAGCCCCGAGATCCCGCCCGACGCGGCGATCTTCAGGCACACGCATGCGCACACCCGCTGGCCCGCGGCGAGCACCGCGCGCGCGCTCTCGTCGGCCGCTACCGGCACCGGCGTCCGCGCCGCCACCGCGGCCAGCGCCGCCACCCCGTGCACGGGCTCCTCGCACAGCTCGATCCCGAGCGGTGCGAGCGCGTCGAGCGCCGCCACCGCGCCGTCGACCGACCAGGCGCCGTTGGCGTCCAACCGAATCGCGATCTCCGGCACGGCCGCGCGGACGGCGCGGACGCGCTCGCGGTCGTCCGGGGTGCCGACCTTCAGCTTCACGCACGGATATCCCGCCGCCCGGGCCTCTGAGGCCTGGGCGGCGGCCTGCTCGGGTGCTTCGGCGCCGATCGTTGCGTTGACAGGCACCGGTGCCGCCTTGCCGCCAAGCAGCCGCCACACCGGCTGACCGGCGCGCCGCCCACACAGGTCCCAGCGGGCGAGGTCGACGGCCGCGCGCGCCTCCGCGAGCCCATCCGCGGGCGGCCCGTCGCCCGCCTCGATCGCCGCGCGCCAGCGCTCCAGCTCGGCCACCACCTGCTCGACGTCGACGCCGTCGTAGGACGCCAGCGGCGCCGCCTCGCCGTGGCCGGCGACCCCGTCCGGCGCGGTCAGCTTGACGCGCACGAGCCGTCTCAGGTGGGTCGTTCCGTGGGCCGAGGCCAGCGGGGCGCGGAGGCGCGCCTCGACGACCGCGAGTTCGAGCCGGGCTGAGCCCGCGGGCGCGGTGGAGCCCGCGAGCGGGGCTGAGCTCTCGAGCCGGGCTGAGCTCTCGAGCTGGGCTGAGCTCTCGAGGTTGGCGGAGCCGGGGAGGCCGTCCGGCCTCCCCGGCTCCGCCCCCCGTTCCGGCGCCCCGCTCACCGGCTCAGCAGCATCGCGGCCGCCAGCAGCACGCAGAAGCTCAACTGCAGCTGCCCGGTGATCGCCAGCGCCCGGTTCAGGGAGGGGCCGTCGCTGTGGGTGCGCACGACCGCGATCACGCGCACGGCCAGCGGCAGCGTCAGCCACGGCAGCGCCACCCATAGCTTCAACGGCCCGAACACCCACACGACCAGCGTCAGTGGGTAGGCCAGGTACAGGGTCGCGGCGTACAGCCTGCGGGCGCCCTCGCGACCGAGGCGGACCGCCAGCGTGCGCTTGCCGATCCGGCGATCGGACTCGATGTCGCGCGTGTTGTTGACGATCAACAGCGCCGCGGCGAGCAGCCCCACCGGCGCGGCCAGCGCGAACGACTCCCAGTCGAACGACCGCACCTGCGCGAAGTAGGAGCCGGCCACCGCCGCCACGCCGAAGAACAGGAACACGAACACCTCGCCCAGCCCCTCATAGCCGTACGGGCGGGGGCCACCGGTGTACAGCACGCCGGCGAGGATCGACGCGACTCCGATCAGCAGCAGCTGCCAGCCGGCGACGGCGATCAGGTAGACGCCGCACAGCACCGCCAGGCCAAAGGTCGCGTAGGTGGCGATCAGCACCTGGCGGGGCGGGACGAGGCCGCCGGCGGTGACACGCACCGGTCCGAGCCGGTCCTCGGTGTCGGCGCCCCGGCGCGCGTCGGAGTAGTCGTTCGAAAGGTTCGTGCCGACCTGGATGAAGATCGAGCCAAGCAGGGCGGCGACGAATCGCAGCGGGTGGAACACGTGGAAGTAGCCGGCCAGCGCGCTGCCGACCAGCACGGGGGCGATGCTGGTCGGCAGCGTCCGCGGGCGCGCCGCCATCATCCAGATGCGGACG
Source organism: Solirubrobacteraceae bacterium (assembly GCA_030038955.1). Classification (GTDB taxonomy): domain Bacteria; phylum Actinomycetota; class Thermoleophilia; order Solirubrobacterales; family Solirubrobacteraceae; genus Palsa-465. The sequence goes on along the minus strand of JASHQV010000381.1, from coordinate 4,855 downwards.
CTGCTCGGCCGGGTGCCGCCGGCCATCAGGCGCGGCGGGGGAACTTGGAGAAGTCCGGCGTCCGCTTCTCCAGGTATGCCTGCCGTCCCTCGGCTGCCTCGTCCGACATGTAGAACAGCAGGTTCGCGTCGTGGGCCAGCTGCTGGATCCCGGCGAGGCCATCCTCCTCGGCGTTGAACGATGCCTTCAGGATCCGCAGCGCGAACGGCGAGTATCGCAGCATCTCCCGGCACCACTTGACGGTCTCGGCCTCGAGCTGGTCGAGCGGCACAACCGTGTTGACGAGGCCCATCTGCAGCGCCTCCTGGGCGTCGTACTGGCGGCACAGGAACCAGATCTCCTTGGCCTTCTTGGGGCCTACCAGGCGCGCCAGCAGGCTCGCGCCGAAGCCGCCGTCGAAGCTCCCCACCTTCGGTCCGGTCTGGCCGAAGCGGGCGTTGTCGGCGGCGATCGTCAGGTCGCAGACGACCTGCAACACGTGGCCGCCGCCGATCGCGTAGCCGGCGACCATCGCCACGATCGGCTTCGGCAGCCGCCGCATCTGCACATGCAGGTCGGTCACGTGGAAGCGCCCGGTGGCGGTCTGCTGGCTGGCCTGCCCGCGCTTGCCGCTCGCTCCGCTTCCGGCCCCGCCGGGCTGGGCGGCGCGCAAGTCGTCCGGCTGGTCGGCGCCGGTCACGTAGCCGCCCTGCGCACTACGCGTGCGCTGGTCGCCGCCCGAGCAGAACGCCAGCGGCCCCTCGCCGGTGAGGATGATGACGCCGACCTCGGGGTCCTCGCGCGCCTGCTCGAACGCGCGCGACAGCTCGATCACGGTCTCCGGACGGAACGCGTTGCGCACCTCCGGGCGGTTGATCGTGAGCTTCGCGATCCGTGGCTGCCCAGCCGGCCACTCGCCGCCGGCCGACAGCTCGTAGCGGATGTCCTCGTACTCGCCGGCGGCTTCCCAGCTCGTGCTCACGCAGGCTGAGACTACCGTTTCGCGGATGCCCAACTGGCTGCAGCTGGCGCGCGCCCGGCGACCTGAGCGGATCGCGCTCGAGGCTGGCGACACCGTGCTCACCTACGAGCAGCTGTGGACGGCCGCGGAGGCCGCCGCCGCGGCGCTGCGCCGTGACGGCGTCGCCGCCGGCAATCGCGTGCCGCTGGCGATCGAGGACTGCCTGCAGTTCGCCGTGCAGCTGCACGCCTGCGTGCTGCTTGGCGCTGCCGCGGTTCCGCTCGACCCGCGGTTGAGCGAGCCCGAGCGACGGGCGCGCGTGGCCAGCGCGCTGGCCACGCGCGCCCCCGGCGTCGCGACCGTGATGCACACCTCAGGGACCACTTCAGCGCCGAAGCCGGTGGAGCTGACCTACGGCAACTGGCACGCGAACGCGCTCGGCTCGGCCGTGATGCTCGGCCTCGACCTCCGCGAGCGCTGGCTGTGCGCGCTGCCGCTGGCCCACGTCGGCGGCCTCTCGATCGTGCTGCGCTCCGCGATCTACGCGACCACGGTTGTGCTGCACGAGCGCTTCGACACCGACGCCGTGCTGCGCGAGCTAAGCGACCCGGCGCGCCGGATCACGCTGGTCTCGCTGGTGCCGACGATGCTGTCGCGGCTGCTCGACGCCGGCCTGCGGGAGCCGCCGACGCTGCGCTGGGCGCTGCTCGGGGGCGGACCGATCGCGCCGGCGCTGCTCGAGCGCGCGGCGGACGCCGGCGTCCCGGTCGCGCCGACCTACGGGATGACCGAGGCGTGCTCGCAGATCGCGACGTTCGGGCTGCCGCTGCCCGGCGTGGAGCTGACCACCTCGGAGGGCGAGCCGCGGGCGTCCGAGGGCGAGCCGAGCACCTCGGAGGGCGAGCTGCTCGTGCGCGGGCCGGTCGTCGCCCCGGGCGCGGTGGGCGCTGACGGCTGGCTGCACACCGGCGACCTCGCGACGCTGGATGCGGCCGGACGGCTGACGATCGTCGGCCGCAAGGCCGAGACGATCGTCAGCGGCGGCGAGAACGTCGCCCCGGCCGAGGTCGAGGCGGCGCTGCTCGAGCACCCGGCCGTGGCCGATGCCGGCGTGTTCGCCCGTCCCGACCCGGAGTGGGGGGAGGCGGTCGTCGCCCGCGTGGTGCTTGCCGGCGGTTTCGTCGTCTCCGGCGACGAGCTGCGCCGCTGGTGCGCCGAGCGGTTGGCGGGGTTCAAGGTCCCGAAGCACGTGGAGTTCGCCGAGGACGTTCCCCGGACTGCGTCGGGGAAGCTGCTCAGGCGGGAGCTCGGCTAGAAGTGGGTCGCGGGTCGAATATCGCCAGTATGTCTGGCGATATTCGACCCGCCAGACACTGCACAAGGACGGTATCGCCGCCTGACGTGACATCGACCGACGATATGCTGCTGCCGTGGGCCCACGCAACGGCGCTGACTCCCCCAACCAGCTGACGATCGAGCAGCTGGCGGCGAAGTCTGGGATGAGCGTCCGCAACATCCGCTCCCACCAGGCCCGTGGCCTGCTGTCGCCGCCCGAGGTACGGGTGCGCGTCGGCTACTACGGCCCCGAGCACGTCGCCCAGCTCGAGCTGATCAAGGAGCTGCAGAGGGAGGGCTTCAACCTCGGCGGGATCAAGCGGCTGATGGATGACAGCGAGGGCGCGGCCGAGCGGTTGCTGCGCTTCCAGTCCGAGCTGACGCACCTGGCCGAGGAACCGCCCGAACGGCTGACCGCCGCCGAGCTGGGGCGGCGCTTCCACGTCGGCGCCGGGGCCGCGCCTGACCTGCTCGCCCGGGCCGAGGCGCTCGGCGTGCTCGTTCCGATCGGCGAAGGCATCTACGAGGTGCCGAGCCCGTCGCTGTTGGCGGTCGCCGAGGAGGCGGTCCGCCGGGGCGTCGAGCTGCGGGCGGCGTTCGACGTGTTCGAGCAGCTGCAGCGGCATTGCGATGATCTCGCGCATGCGTTCGTCGAGCTGTTCGTGACCCAGGTGTGGCAGCCGTTTCAAGCGGCCGACATGCCGGCGGAGCGCTGGCCGGAGCTCGACGAGGCGACGCGACGGCTGCTGCCGCTCGCTTCCGATGCGTTGGTGGCCGTGTTCCAGCGGCGGATGCGCGAGCAGATCGGCGCCGCGTTCGCGCAGGTCACGGTCGGGAGCGGGTCGGCGTGAGCGACCAGCGGACGTGGAGCCTGGCGCGTGCCTGATCGTCCAGCCCAGGACGCGGACGAGCGCCGCGCCGAGCTGCGCGCTGGCTGGGACCGATCCTCGTCCGGCTGGGGACGGCAGGCTGACAACATGCGCGAGCAGGCGATGCCCGTGTCGGCATGGATGTTGCAGCACGCCGACCTGCGGTCCGGGCAGCGGGTCCTGGAGCTGGCCGCCGGGCCGGGCGACACCGGCTTCATGGCGGCCCAGCTGATCGCGCCGGGCGGCGTGCTGATCTGCAGCGACGGGGCCGAGGGGATGCTGGCGATCGCCCGCGAGCGGGCCGCGCAGCTCGGGCTTGGGAACGTCGAGTTCAGGCAGCTGGAGCTCGAGTGGATCGACCTGCCGACCGCCGACGTCGACGTGATCCTGTGCCGTTGGGGGCTGATGCTGGCGCTCGATCCAGCCGCCGCGGTGAGCGAGTGCCGGCGCGTACTGAAGCCCGGCGGCAGGTTGGTGGTGGCGGTCTGGGACGCGGCCGAGCGCAACCCAGCGATGACCGTTCCCGGCAGCGCCGCCGTGTCGCTCGGACTGGCGGCCCCGTCGCCGCCCGGCGGCCCCGGACCGTTTGCGCTGTCGGCCCCGGGGGCGCTGGCCGAGCTGCTCGGCGACGGTGGCTTCGTCGATCCGGTGATGGAGACGGTTGCGGTCAGCCGTGAGTACGCCTCGGTGCGCGAGTGGATCGGCGAGACCCTCGACCTGTCTGGCATGTTCCGACAGCTCTGGCGAGAGCTCAACAGCGACGCCCGCCAGGAGCTGATCAGCGAGGCGGCTGCGCGGGTCAGCGAGTTCACTGCCGTGGACGGGTCGCTGAAGCTCTCCGGTCGGTGCATCGTCGCGGCCGCCGACGCCTGAAGCCGCGTTGCCGGCCTGACGGTCCAATCTACGAACCACGTGTCGTCTGGGCGGGCCTGTACGCTGCCGCAGCCATAACGCAGCGCGCGATGACGCCGGGAAGCTCGGCGCAGCGCGGCGATGATGCCCAAGGGAGCTCGGACCGAACGGAGCGGAGCAATGAGATCGATTTGTCGTTTGCTGCTGGCTCCGATCGCGATCGCGGTCGGCGTCGGATTGTGGGCGTTGCCGGTTTCGGCAGCACCGTCGAACCCGTGTGGTTCTGGGGGCACTTATGCGGCCTCGGCCAACACCGTGACGTGTACTTACAAGAGCGCGTCCAACGCCGGCGTCGCCGGGACGTTCGTGGTCCCTTCGGGGATAACGGCGATCCACGTTGAGGCAGTCGGAGGTCAGGGCGGCGACGATCCCGGCAAGACCGACGCCCTCGATATCACGTTCCCCGATCGCACCGGAGGCTTCGGCGCGACGGTGTCCGCCGAGCTGCCCGTCACGTCGGGTCAGACGCTGTACGTCTACGTGGCCGGAAACGGCGCCGCCGCAAGTGCGACCGGCGCGGTCGCGCCCGGCGGAGCGAACGGCGGCGGCGACACGGGAACTGAGGTCGCCGCCGGAGGGGGTGCCGGGGGCGGTGGCGGCGCCTCCGACGTGCGTACGGTGGCGGCGCCCACGGCGGGCTCCGAGACCGCGTCGCTGGATTCTCGCCTGCTCGTGGCCGCGGGCGGTGGCGGCGCCTCGGACGCCAGCGACGACGGCACGCCCGGCGACGGCAACGGCGGCAACGCCGGGCAGCCCGGGACAGGCAGCTACGACGGAACCGCGGCGCAGCCCGGCACGG
>JASHQV010000380.1 GCA_030038955.1 Solirubrobacteraceae bacterium | reverse complement strand
ATGCACGACCGCAACCACAGCCACGGGGACCTGCCGTTCGACCCGTTCATGATCCGCCAGCGCTCGCCGTACTGGATGTACTCGCTCGAGGAGCTTCGCTGCGACCTGACCACCTACGTGCAGGCGCTCGAGCTCGAGCGCGAGCTGGGGTTCGCGCGTCACGTGCAGTACGCGATCCTGCTGGACCGGCTGCTGCGCTTCCCGATCACCGGGCCGAGGGTTCGCAACTACGACGGCCTCGGCGGACAGCTGCTGTTTGCGTACCTCCACGCCGGCGGCTACCTGCACTGGACCGACAACCAGCTGACGATCGAGTGGGATCGCGTGGGCGAGGGAGCGACCGGCCTGCAGCGCGAGATCGCCGAGCTGTACCGGGCCGGGATCGACCGCACGAAGCTGCAGCACTGGGCGGCCGCGCACGACCTGGTCTCGCGATGGGTGCCGCCGGCGGTTGGATCGAAGTGGGCCGCGCCGGTGCGCGAGCTGGCGGAGGTCGACGATCCGCGACCTTACTGCGACCTCGTGCTCGGAGACGAGTTCCCGCTGTCGATCTTCTACAGCTCGCTGAAGCAGAAGCTGATGCCGGAGCAGCCAGCGCCGGCGCCGGCGCCGGCCAGGTGAGCCGAGCAGCTGGGGCGGGGCCGGGTGACGATCCCGGTGGGTCGGCCTCGGAGGCCGGCGGCGTGAGCGCTCCCGCGCGCCGCGGCTTCGCCTCCGACAACGCCTCGGGGATCCACCCCGAGGCGCTCGCCGCGATCGCGGCGGTGAACTCGGGGCACGCCTTCGGCTACGGCCATGACCCGTACACGCGCGCGGTCGAGGAGCGCCTCGCCGACGCGTTCGGGGGGGCGGCCGGCGTGTTCCTGGCGTTCAACGGCAGCGGCGCCAACGTCGTCGGCCTGCGGGCCGCCTGCCGGCCGTGGGAGGCGGTGATCTGCGCCGACACCGCGCATCTGAACGTCGACGAGGGCGGCGCGCCGGAGCGGATCGGCGGGATCAAGCTACTGAGCGTCGAGGGCGAGCACGGCAAGCTGACGCCGGCGCTGGTGGAGCCGCTGATCGCCCGCATCGGCGACGAGCACGCGGTCCAGCCGCGAGTCCTGTCGATCACCCAGGCGACCGAGCTCGGCACCGTCTACACGACCGACGAGCTGCGCGCGCTGGCCGCGCTCGCCCACGATCACGGGCTGCTGCTGCACGTGGACGGCGCCCGGCTGGCCAACGCCGCGGTCACGCTCGGACTCGACCTGCACGGGGCCAGCACCGGCTGCGGCGTCGACCTGCTGTCGCTCGGCGGCACCAAGAACGGCCTGCTCGCCGGCGAGGCGATCGTGGTCATGCGCGCAGAGCTGACCGAGCCACTCCGGTACCTCCGCAAGCAGTCGCTGCAGCTCGCCTCGAAGATGCGGTTCCTCGCCGCGCAGTTCGACGCGCTGCTGAGCGACTCGCTGTGGCAACGCAGCGCCGCGCACGCGAACGCGATGGCGACGCGGCTGGCCGACGCGGTCGGGCGGCTGGAGGGAGTCCGGATCACGCGCCCGGTGCAGGCCAACGCGGTGTTCGCGGTCGTGCCGCCGGCGGTCACGCGAGCGCTGTTGCAGCAGTTCGACTTCTACGTCTGGGACGAGGCCGCCGGCGAGGTGCGGTGGATGTGCTCGTGGGACACGACCGAGGAGGACGTGGAGGCGTTCGTCGCCGCCCTGCGGGAGTGCCTGCTGGCGCGACGGTAGCTGCGCCGGAGGCGGGCTGGGTGGCGCCCGGGGTAGGCCGCGCGAACGCGGGCGAGCGACCATACTGGCCCTCGTGAGCACCACCGACGCGCCGCGCTCGACGCCGTTCGACTCCCTGTACCGCCACGGCTACGCGCGCGTCGCCGCCGCCGTCCCGCGCGTCCGCGTCGCCGACCCCGACGCCAACGCGCAGCGGACGATCGCGCTCGCCGGGCGCGCGGCGGAGGCCGAGGCGGCGGTCGTGATCTTCCCGGAGCTCGGCCTCACCGCCTACACGAGCGAGGACCTGTTCCGCCAGGACGCGCTGGTGGAGGCCGCCGTGGCAGCGCTCGCGCGGGTCGCGGCGGCGACCGCGGAGCTGGCGCCGATCGTCGTCGTCGGCGCGCCGCTGCGGGCTGAGCACGGGCTGTTCAACTGTGCGGTCGTGCTCCACCGCGGCCGCGTGCTCGGGGTCGTGCCGAAGAGCTTTCTGCCCGAGTACCGCGAGTTCTACGAGAAGCGCCAGTTTCGCGCCGACCGGGATCGCGTGTCCGGGTCGATCGCGCTCGGCGACGCGTTCGCTGGCGGGTGTGGCGCCGGCCCCGGGCTTGCTGGCACCGGCGCCGGCGCCGCCGAGGTGCCGTTCGGCGCCGACCTCGTGTTCGAATGCCGCGACCTCCCCGGCCTGGCGCTGTTCGTCGAGATCTGCGAGGACGTGTGGACCGCGATCCCCCCGAGCACCTACGGAGCGATGGCCGGCGCCACCGTGCTCGCCAACCTGTCGGCCTCGAACATCACGATCGGCAAGGCCGACTACCGCCGGACGCTGGCGCGGGCGCAGTCGGCGCGCACGCTGTCGGCGTACATCTACACGGCCGCCGGCCTCGGCGAGTCCACCACCGACCTGGCCTGGGACGGGCAGGCGCTGATCTACGAGAACGGCGACCAGCTGGCTGCCTCGGAGCGGTTCTGCGACGACGACCAGCTGATCACCGCCGACGTCGACCTCGGCCGCTTGATCGCCGACCGGGTCGACACCAGCTCGTGGGGCGACCTGATCCACGATCACCGCCAGCGGGTGGCATCGATCCGCCACGTCCAGTTCGAGCTCGGGGTTCCCACCGCGCGGCTGCGCCTGCGGCGTCAGCTGGAGCGCTTCCCGTACGTGCCGTCGAACCCCGTGACCCGCAACGATCGCTGCGAGGAGACCTACCGGATCCAGGT
>JASHQV010000379.1 GCA_030038955.1 Solirubrobacteraceae bacterium | reverse complement strand
CGGCCGCATGCGCGCTGCCCGTCCAGAGGCGCACGCGCGCCGCCCGTCCGGCCGCATGCGCGCTGCCCGTCCAGAGGCGCACGCGCGCCGCCCGTCCAGGCGCATGCGCGCTAGCCCAGCGCGCGCGTGCAGGCGCGCGCGCAGATCAGACGGGTGCGGCTGCCATGCTATGGGCGTCGCCATGAATTACTGGCACGCCGTTCTCGCCTTCCTGATCGCGATGGGCGTCGCCGCCGTGCTGACGCCGGTGGCGGCGCGGTTCGCCCGACGGCTCGGAGCGATCGACTTTCCTCGGGCCCGCGGCCTGAGCCAGAAGCCGACGCCCAAGCTCGGCGGTCTGGCGATCCTCGCCGGGATCCTGATCGCGGCGATCGTGTGGCTGCCGGCCACGATCCAGCTGCCCCCCACACCGCACACGCTGCCCCACAGCTCCGGCGGCACGGTCCACGTCTGGGCCGTCCTCGTCGGAGCGGGCGTGATCACGCTGATCGGTGCGATCGACGACTACCGCGAGCTGAATCCACTGGCCAAGCTGCTCGGTCAGATCGCCGCCGCCGTGATCGCCGTCGAGGCCGGGGTCAACGTGACCGATGTGACGCTGCCGTTCATCGGTCTGCTCACGTTTCCGCACGAGGGTGGCGTGCTCAGCGCGATCTGGTTGGTCGTCCTGATGAACATCGTCAACCTCTCGGACGGCGTCGATGGGCTCGCGGCGGGGCTGTGCACGATCGACGGGATCGCCTTCACGATCATGGTGTTCGACATCGCCGGCGGCGGCAGCCAGGTCGCGGTGCTGTCCGCGCTGATCGCCGGCGGCTCACTCGGCTTCCTGTTCTTCAACTTCCCGCCCGCGCGGGTGTTCATGGGCGACTCGGGGTCCAACCTGCTTGGCTACATGTTGGGGGTGGTGGCGGTGATCGGCACGCTCAAGACGGGGCTGGTGGTCGCCCTGGCGGTGCCACTGCTGATCCTCGCCGTACCGTTCCTGGACACCAGCTTCGTCGTTGCCAAGCGGCTCAAGTACCGGCGCAAGCCGTGGTCGGCCGACGCCAACCACTTCCACCATCGGATGGCGCGAATCGGTTTCTCGCCGCGCAAGACGGTCGCGTACCTGTACGCCTGGACGGTGATGCTCGCCGGCGTCGCGCTGGCGTTCCGCTTCGTCCCCTTCGACCCGGACCACAATGGCCACTACCGGCTGGGGTGGAGCCTCGTGATGGCGGCGATCCTGCTGATCGCGCTGGCGGCCAGCGTGTACCTCGTGTACGTGCTGGAGATCCTCAAGTTCCGCGGCGTGCGGGCCGCCCAGCTGCGACACCTGGAGCCGGCGAGCAGCGAGCGGGAGATCGACGAGCAGGTGCAGCACGACGTCGAGACCGGCGAGTTCGAGAGGGTGGGTTAGTCGCCGCAGGCAGTTGATCTCCCAGCTGAGCCGGCCGGGCGCGCGCGCGGGCTGTCGTCGATCGAGGTCGCCTTGCTTGCGCTCGTCTTGCTGCTCACGGCCGCGGCGGCGGTCGCGCGCTACCTGCCGGGCGTCCCGGCGGTGCTGGCGTTCGTGCTGGCAGCGCTGGCCCTCGCCGGCCTCGCTTGGACGGTGTCCACGGGGACCGAGCAGCTGGCGCCCCGGTTCGGGCCCGCCGTCACCGGGATGCTGCAGTCGACGATGGGTAACCTGCCCGAGTTCTTCGTCGTGCTGTTCGCGCTCCAGGCCGGCGACGCGATCGTCGCCCAGACAGCGATCCTCGGCTCGATCTTCGTCAACGCGCTGCTGGTCCTCGGCCTCGCGCTGATCGCCGGTGCGTCGAGGTCCGGAGCCGGCCGAATGGACTTCGACGTGACGCTGCCCAAGGACACCACCACGCTGCTGCTGATCGCGTCGTTCCTGATCGTGCTGGTCGGCTTGGTGGCTGCCGGGCACAACTCGGCGCACCTGCACACAGAGACGATCTCGATCGTCGGGGCGGCCGCGCTGCTGCTCGTATACGCAGTCTGGCTGCCACATTACCTGCGCTCGGGAGCGGCCGCGGTCGTCGCCGGCCCGGCCGCCCGGATGTCGATGCCGGTGAGCTTCGGGCTGCTGCTGGCGGGAGGCGCGGGGTCGGCGTTCGCATCCGACTGGTTCATCCACGCGCTCGAGCCGACGATCCACACGCTTCACGTCTCGCAGGCGTTCGCCGGCTTGGTGATCGTGGCGATCGCCGGCAACGCCGTCGAGAACACGGTCGCGGTCGTGCTCGCCTGGAAACAGCAGGCGGATCTGGCGATCTCGGTGGTCAAGAACTCGGTCGTCCAGGTCGTCGCCTTCCTGTACCCAGGGCTGGTACTGGTGTCGCTGCTGACCGCGACGCGGTTGACGTTCACGCTCGAGCCCGTCTACATCGGGGCGCTGATCGGCACCGCACTGATCGTCTGGCAGATCACAAATGACGGGGTTGCGACGACGTTCGAGGGAACGGCACTGGTGGCGACGTTCGTCGTGCTTGCGACGGTGGCCGCGCTCGAGCCGTGAGCCTTCGTAGAGTCCCGAAAAGCCCTGCTAGCTTCCGTAGGCGTAAGAATTGACGATCGGATGAGCACCACCGAAGACCGCCCGATGCGCATCGGCGAAGTGGCCGACCTGACCGGCACGACGCCGCGGACGATTCGCTACTACGAGGAGATCGGCCTGCTCGGCCGCGAGCAGCGTCGCGAGCAGGGCAAGCATCGCGCCTACACCCAGGCTGACGTCGATCGCGTCAGGGAGATCTTGCGGCTGCGCGATCTGCTCGGCCTGTCGCTCGAGCAGCTCGCGCAGCTGGTCGATGCCGAGACCGCGCGGGCCGAGATTCGCCGTGAGCTTGAGTCGACCGATGATCCCGCGCGCCGCCGTGCGCTGCGCAAGCAGGCGCTGTCGCACATCGCCGGGCAGCTGACGCTGGTGCGCAAGCGGCTCGACGAGCTGAAGGCGCTGGAGCGCGAGCTGACCGAGAAGCAGCGGACCGTTCGTCAGCGGCTCGCCGACCCGCGCGGATGAACTCAGACCGTGAACGCGTCGACCGCCGCGCGATGGCGGTGCTGTCCGGCGGGCACCTGTTCACCGACATCGCGCAGGGATCGGTTCCCGCGCTGCTGCCGTTCCTGCACTCGCGCTACCACTGGAGCCTGGCGGCGCTGTCGGCGCTCGTGCTGGCGGCGACGATCTCGAGCTCGGTGATCCAGCCGCTGTTCGGCCATCTGTCCGATCGGATCTCGCTGCCGTGGCTGATGCCGCTCGGGCCGGCGCTCGGTGGCTTGGGGATCGCGCTGGCGGGTTTCACGTCCTCGTACCCGCTCGAGTTCGCCGTGATCGTGCTGAGCGGCATCGGCGTCGCCGCCTTCCATCCCGAGGGGTCGCGATTCGCCAACTACGTGTCGGGTCCGCGGCGGGCGAGTGGCATGAGCCTGTTCAGCGTCGGTGGGAACGTCGGGTTCGCGCTCGGACCAGCGGTGGTCACGCCGCTGATCCTGCTGGCCGGCCTGCACGGGACCGCGTTCGTGCTGATCCCGACCGGGGCGATGGCGGTCGTGCTGAGCTACGAGCTGGCGCGCCTCAAGAGCTTCCGACCGGACCTCGTCGGCGGCCACGTGCAGCGCGGTGACCAGCACGACGCGTGGCGCCCGTTCGCGGTGCTGGCCGCGGTGATCGCGGTGCGCTCGTTCGTGTACTTCGGCCTGGTCACGTTCATCCCCCTGTACTACGTCAGTGACCTGCACGCCAGCAAGGCGTTCGGGAACGCGGCGCTGTCGGTGATGCTGATCGGCGGCGCGGTTGGCACGTTGCTCGGCGGACGGCTGGCCGACCGCTTCGGCCGGCGCGCGGTGCTGGTCGGATCGCTGCTGCTCGTGCCGCCGCTCGTCGTCGCGTTCCTGCTGTCCGGGCCGGTGCTCGCGCTGCTGTTTGCGGGGCTCACAGGTGCCGTGACGATCGCCACGTTCGCGGTCACGATCGTGATGGGCCAGGAGTTCCTGCCGGGCCGGCTGGGGATCTCGGCCGGCTTCACGATCGGCCTGTCGATCGGACTCGGCGGCGTCGGCGCGCCGCTGCTCGGGCTGCTCGGCGACGCGCACGGGCTGCGAGCCGTGTTCGAGACCGTCGCAGCGCTGCCGGTGGTGGGGCTGCTGCTGACACTCGGCCTGCCGCGCAGCGCCCAGCAAGTGCGGACGTTGGTCGGCGTGGGGGCGCCCGAGCGCGAGCTGGACGGGAAGCAGCGCAGCGTTCGTCAGCCACTGCAGCACGACATCGGCAGCTAGGTCGCCGGCGCGCCCGTCGCCGCCGGGATTGCCGGTGCTCGTCGCCGTCCCGGATCGCCGCTGCTCGCCGTCCCGGATCGCCGCTGCTCGCCGTCACCGCCGGGATTGCCGGTGCTCGCTGCCGTCCGGATCGTCGCCACGGCCGTCGCCAGCCAGCTCGCGCCCGCCGGAGCCAGCCAGAGCGGCCGCAACATCGCGGCTGCCTCGTTGTTGGATCGTACGACGGGGATTGCGGGGAACGGCAAGCAACCCGAGAGGAGCGAACGTGATGTCACGTTTGGAGCTGCATCGGCCGTCGCCTGCGATGGCTGTTTCTGTGATCGCACTGGTGGCCGCGATCGGAGGAGGCACCGCCTGGGCGAGCGGGGCGATCAACGGGGGAAGCCTGGTCAACGGGTCGGTCGCGCACAAGAAGCTGGCCGACAACTCCGTCTGGCACGCCAACATCGGTACCGGCTCCGTCCAGGCGAACAACCTCAACAAGGACGTCAAGCCGCTGTACGAATCGCAGCAGAGCTGCACCGCCGACCTCTGCATCGCCGCCGCGCCCGGCCCGAACGGCTTGGCCGGCGCCGGCGGCTGGGGCTTGAGCAGCACCACCAAGAAGCCGATCACCGATCTGACGGCCGGCACCACCAATGGGCTGACCGTGACCGTGCTGCAGCCGAGCTCGGAGGTCAGCCACGGCACGATCACGCTGACCTACGACCCGTATGACTTCTCCTACGTGAGCGACGCGGACACGACCGCGAGCTGCACGCAGGCGAGCTATCCGGCGGTGTCGTGCTCGTACACCGATCTCGACGAGTCACCCAGCGACACATTCCAGTTCAAGGCGCTGCATGACGATTCCTACGCGGTCGTGACCGCGACCGTGGACGCCGGCGGCCAGCAGGCGAGCGCCTCGTTCCCCGTGGAGATCACCGGCTGAGGAGCTGAAGTGGGGGCGCGGGTGGCGCTCGTCGCCCGCCGGCGCTGAGGTGGAAGGTCACCGCCACCAGGGCGCTGTCGAGGTAGGGGCGCGACGCTTGCCGGGCGGAGTCGGCCCCTGATGCATAACTGCCCTCGTGGGGACGTCACATGCATCACCACCTGAAACGACGGCGAGCGACACTAAGGTGGGGGGTCGGCGGGCGTCGCCCGCCGACCCCCCACCCGTGATGGCCACGACTCCCGACCGACGCCCCCACCCGTGATGGCTACCAGTCCCGACCGACGCCCCCCAGCCCGCGGCCACGCGATCGCCCCCAACGCACGCGGTGCCGCTCCCGCCGGCGACGGGTCGCCCTCTCACGCGCCCGCGCCCAACGCGCGCGGTGCGGCTCCCGCCGGCGACGGATCGCCGTCTCGCACGCCGGCGCCAACCGCGCGCGATGCCGCCGGCGCCGGCTTCCTGATGCTGGCGGTCAACGCTGTGTGCTGCGGCGTCGGCGCCGCGATCGGCGCCGCCGTCGGGGCGCTCGTGCCGTGCCTGATTGCCGGCTTTCTGATCGGCTTCGGTGTCGCGATCCGGGTGGTGATCAAGCGCTTCGGCGTGGTCTGAGCGAGCGCGTGCCGCAGCGCTGGTAAGTTGGCCTTCACCCGCCCGCTAGCGGCAAGGCATAAGCGTCGCTAAATCGGCTAGCATCCGCCGCCCTTCCGTGGCACGCACGCCGCCGCCCTACGGACCATGCAGAGCTTGTATCAAACCGCCCTTGACGATGAGCGCCGCAGCGACGCGCGCCCGCGTCCGCGTCCACGCAGAGGCGACGGGCGGTCGGCCGCACCTGTGCCTCGTGCAGCTCGCCTGCGTCACTCCTGGAGCCGGCCTTGGCGGTAGGAGCCGAGGCGGTTTCCCAGACGCGATCCATGCCCATCCTTCGGTACCTCGATGTGGTGGTCGTGGCGATCGTGGCGATCCCCGCGCTGGCGCTGGGGGCGCCCGTGTTCGGCTACCTGATCGGGGCGGGCGGCTGGATCGTGCAGCGCCTGATCCAGGCTAACGAGGCCCGCTTCACGCCGCGCCTGAAGACGCCCCGAGCGCAGCTCGGCGTGCACCTGTTCGAGGCGTTCGGGCGGATCTGGCTGCTGGCGATCGCGATCGTGATCGCCGGCGTCGCCGGCGACCGCGCGGACGGGCTGACCGCCGCGCTGGTGATCTTCGGCGCCTACACGATCGCGTTCGTGATCCGCGTGCTGAGCGGCCCGCCGCAGAGCCCGAGCAGCCCGCGGAGCCGCCAGAGGACCGCCGGATGAGCGCCACCACCCTCGACGCCCGCCCACAGCAGCGGCGGGGCGCGCCCGACCAGGAGCAGCCCCAGCCCGAGCGCAAGCCCGGAATCAGCAAGGGCAAGAAGATCGGGCTGTCGGTGTTCGCGGCGTGGCTGGCCGGGATCATCTTCTTCGTCGCGGTCTACGGGATCAAGTCGCACAAGGTCAAGTCCGTCGCCGACCAGTCGTTCCTGCCGACCGACGAGTTCAAGCTCGACACGTGGTTCAAGCTCGGCCCGATCGCGTTCAACAAGGGCGTGCTGTACCTGCTGCTGACGGTCGGCATCACGGTGCTGGTAATGCTGTACGTGTCACGCCGGCTGCAGCAGCGGCCCGGCCGTCTGCAGGTGGCCGTCGAGTGGTTCTACAACCTCTGCCAGTCGATGAGCCACGACAACATGGACGAGGGGCTGACGCGCAAGTACTTCCCGCTGGTGGCGACGCTGTTCGTGTTCATCCTCGTCACGAACCTGCTCGGATACCTGCCGTTGCCGGTCGACTCGCTGGAGAAGTTCAAGCTGTTCGGCGTGCACATCCCCGCCTTCCAGATCTACGCGGCGGACACCAACTTCGCGTTCCCGCTGATCCTGACGCTGGGCGTGTTCGTGCTGTTCAACTACGAGGGCGTCAAGCATCACGGACCGATCGGCTACCTGAAGAGCCTGATGCCGAGCGGGCTCAGTAGGAAGATGGCGCCACCGATCTTCGTGATCGAGATCATCTCCGTGTTCCTGCGGCTGGTGTCGCTGTCCGTCCGGCTGTGGGCCAACCTGCTGGCCGGCCACCTGCTGATCGACTTCATGGCCGGCGAGCTGGGCGTGCTCGTCGGCCAGGTGACGATCGCCTGGGCGCTGCTGCCGCTGGGAATTGCCATCTACCTGTTCGAGGCGGTGCTGATCGCCGGCCTGCAGGCGTTCATCTTCGCCATCCTGACCGCGATCTACATCGGCGGCGCTGCCCAGAGCCACTGACTCGCCATTCACCAACTACTTCCAATTCCTCACTCGTAACCGCAAAGGAGCCACCTGACCAATGCTGCTGTACCACTTCTTCCTGGGTGTACTTCACCCCCTGATCGCCGCCTCCGGCGGTGGCAGTGTCACCAACGCCCAGGATGCCGGCCGGGCGATCGCGCTCGGCGTCGGCGCGGGCG
>JASHQV010000378.1 GCA_030038955.1 Solirubrobacteraceae bacterium | reverse complement strand
GGTCGCCGCGGGACGGCTGCGCGTGAAGGGCGCGGTTGAGGTTCTGGCTCGGCGCTGCACGAGCGTGCGCACGGCCGACGGCGCCGAGCTGCCGCTCGACGCGCCCACCCGGCGGGCACTGCTGGCGCGCGCCCGCTCGCTGGCCCGGCAGGGTCTGCGGGTGCTGATGGTCGCCGACGGGCCTGCCGCGATCGCCGCCGACGATCCGCGCGGGCTGATCGCGGTCGGCTTCGTCGGGATCACCGATCCGCTGCGCGAGACGGTGGCAGCTGCAGTCGCGCGCTGCCAGCAGGCGCGCGTCCGGACGCTGATGCTGACCGGGGACCATCCCGAGACGGCGCGCGCGATCGCACGCCAGGCGGGACTGCCGACCGGCGACGACGCGCTGCTGGTCGGCTCCGAGATCGGCCAGCTCGACGACGCGGAGCTGACCCGACGGCTCGAGCGCGCCTCGGTGGTGGCGCGGATGACGCCGTTGGAGAAGCTGCGAATCGTCGAGGCGCTGCAGCGCGGCGGCCACGTGGTGGCGATGACCGGCGACGGCGTCAACGACGCGCCCGCGCTGCGGCTCGCCGATGTCGGCGTGGCGCTCGGCCCCGGTGCGACCGAGGTGGCGCGCCAGACCGCCGACGTGCTCGTCGTCGACGGCGATTTCTCGACGATCGTCGAGGCGCTCGTGGAGGGGCGCAGCTTCTGGCGCAACATCCGCCGCGCGCTGGGGCTGCTGTTGGGCGGCAACGCGGGCGAGGTGGGGCTGCTCGTCGGCGCCAGCCTCGCCGGGCTGGCGCCGCCGCTGAGTACGCGTCAGATCCTCGCCGTCAACCTCGTCACCGACGTGCTGCCGGCAGTTGCGGTGGCCGTGCAGGAGCCCGAGGCGCACGATCTCGCGGCGCTCTCGCGCGAGGGCGAGCGTGCGCTCGATGGCCCGCTGCGCGGCGACATCGTCCGGCACGGGCTGGCGACCGCGGCGCCGAGCCTGGCCGCCTACCTGCTCGCGGGGCGCGGCGGCGACCCGCTGCGGGCGCGGTCGGTCGCATTCGCCAGCGTCGTCGCCACCCAGCTCGCGCAGACGCTTGACACCGCTTCCGGCGACGGCGGACCGACGCGGGCGGTGGCCGGCGCGGTGGCGGCATCGGCCGCGGTCGTGCTGGCCGCGATGATCGTGCCGCCGTTGCCGGCGCTGCTCGGGCTGACGTTGCCCGGCCCGACCGGCCTTGCGCTGATCGCCGCGGCAGCCGCCGGCTCGGTCGCGATCGATCAGGGACTCAGGCGTGCGTGAGCAGCGGGACGCCGCCGCGGCGGCGCCCGCGCACGAGCGTGCCGCGCGTGGTCGGAGCAGCTCGCCGCCGGGCCGCTCCGCACTGGCGTTCGTCGTCATGGTCGGTGTCGCCAGCTTCTTTGCCGACATGGTGCACGAAGGGGCCCACAGCACCAACGGCACCTGGCTGTCGGTGTTCGGTGCCTCGGCGCTGGCCGTCGCGGTGATCTCCGGCGTCGGCGAGTGGTGCGGCTATCTGATCCGGCTGGTGTCCGGATATGCCTCGGATCGGAGTGGCCACTACTGGCTGTGGACGATCGGCGGTCACGTCGTCAACTGCGGCGCCGTGCCGGCGCTGGCGCTGATCGGCAGCTGGCAGGCGGCGGCGCCGCTGATCGTGCTCGAGCGAGTCGGCAAGGGCATGCGAAACCCCCCGCGGGACGCGATGCTCGCGCACGCCGGCACGACCGCCGGGCAGGGCCGCGTGTTTGCGATCCGCGAGGGCATCGATCAGATCGGCGCGGTCCTTGGACCGCTGCTGGTCGCGTTCGTGCTGGCCAGCCGACACGACGGCTTCCGGCTCGCGTATGCGCTGCTGCTGGCTCCCGGAGTCCTGTGCGTGGCGACGTTCGTGTGGGGCTGGCGGCGCTTCCCGACCCCCCGTTCGTTCGAGGCCCAGGCGGACGGCGAGGAGCCGGTCGTGCCGGGGCAAGTCAGGCGCCTCGGACTCCGCGAGTTCCCGTCCGCGTTCTGGCTGTATCTGGCCGCGATGGGGCTGGTGGCGTTCGGCTACGCGGACTTCAACCTGATCGCGTGGCGGATGTATCAGCACCACATGGACGTCGTCACGATTCCGATCTTGTACGCGGTGGCGATGGCAACCGCCGGCAGCTCGGCGTCGGTGTTCGGCCGCTGGATGGATCGCCGCGGGCTGCCGGTGCTGATGGTGGCGGTGGTGATCGCTGCCTGCTCGCCGCCGCTGTTGTTCCTCGGTAACCCCAGCGTCGGCCTGAGCGTCGCGGGGATGGCGCTGTGGGGCGTCGGCTACGGCATCCAGGACTCGCTGATGAGCGCGCCGGTCGCGACCGTGATCCGCGATCCCCGCGCACGGAGCTGGGCGTTTGGGGTGTTCAACGCCTGCTACGGATGCGCCTGGGCGATGGGCAGCATCGTGCTCGGCGCGCTGCTGTACACGCGTTCTGTGGTGGCGCTGGTCGCAGTCGCGATGTGCGCGCAGCTGCTGGCACTGCCGATGCTGGCGGCCGCCGGGCGCGTGATCGGCTTCGTTCGCGCTGCCTGATCGAGCCGCGCGGCGACGAGCGTCGGTGCCGTACTCGCGGGCCGGTGGCGGGGACGGGTGGCGTCCCTGGCGAGGCAGGCGGGCACGCGTGCAAGCGCGCTGTGGTCGCGGCCACGATAGGCGCTTGGCGTGACTCCCACCAGCTGCCTGAAGCGGCTGCTGAACGAGCCCAGCGACTTGCAGCCGATCGCCATGCAGACCTCGGTGACCGACAGATCGCCGCTGCGCAGCAGCGCCTGTGCGCGCTCGATCCGGCGCGACATCAGGTAGGCGTGCGGCGTCTCTCCGTACGTCGCGAGGAACTGACGCGAGAAGTGCGCCGGCGACATCAGCGCGGCGCGGGCGAGCGCGGCGACGTCGAGCGGACGCGCGTACTCGCGGTCGATCAGGTCACGGGCACGGCGCAGGTGGGCGAGGTTGGCGAGCGCTTCCGGCGTCACGATTGATCGAGATGATCGCCGACTCGGCCGGATAGCGCCGCTACCTCAGGTGCTAGGCTCCGCTCGTAGTCGCCTATGTGTACAAGCGTCCTCGGACTCGGATCTAGGAGAGGAGGTGATGGATGCAAAGGCAACGCGGTCGGTTGACTGAGCCGTTGGTGCGCGAGAACGGAGGCTTCCGTGCGGCAACGTGGGATGAGGCGCTCGACGTGGCTGCAGCCGGGCTCGCCCGGGCGAGAGCCGCCGATGCGACGCGCTCGTTCGGCATGTTCAGCTGCTCGAAGGCCTCGAACGAGGTCAACTTCCTGGCGCAGAAGTTCGTGCGCTCCGTGATGGGGTCGAACAACATCGACTCGTGCAACCGCACTTGACACGCTCCCAGCGTCGTCGGTCTGGCGACGGTATTCGGATTGGGCGGCGGCACGACGTCCATGAAAGAGTTTGAGGACACGGATCTGGTGATCCTGTGGGGATCGAACGCCCGCGAGACACATCCGATCCTGTTCCATCACCTGCTCAAGGGGATCCGGCGGGGTGCGTCGCTGTACGTGGTCGATCCACGCCGCTGCAGCTCCGCGCAGTGGGCTGACGCCTGGCTGGGGCTCGACGTCGGCACCGACATCGCATTGGCTCACACGGTCGGCCGCGAGATCATTCATGCCGGCCTCACCAACGACGCTTTCATCGCTCGCGCCACCACCGGCTTCGATGCGTACAAGGAGGCGGTCGAGCCCTGGACCCTGGAGGAGGGCGAGCGGGTCACCGGCGTCCCGGCGGAGACGATCCGCGAGCTGGCCCACGCCTACGCGACTGCCGACCGAGCGATCCTGTGCTGGACGCTCGGGATCACCGAGCACGTGACCGCCGTCGACAACGTCCTGTCGCTGATCAACCTGGCGCTGCTCACCGGTCACGTGGGGCGCTACGGGTCAGGACTGAACCCACTTCGCGGCCAGAACAACGTCCAGGGCGGCGGCGACATGGGCGCGATCCCGAACAAGCTCCCCGGCTTCCAGGACGTGCAGGACGACCACGAGGCGAGGGCGCGGTTCGAGGCGGCGTGGGGCACCCAGCTTCCACCGCAGCGTGGCTGGCACCTGGCGCAGATGTTCGAGGCGATGGAGCGTGGCGAGCTGCGCACGCTGTACTGCTTGGGCGAGAACCCCGCGCAGTCGGAGGCCGACACGAACAAGACGGTGGAGCTGCTGGAGGGGCTCGACTTCATGATCGCCCAGGACATCCTGATGAACCGGACGTGCGAGCTCGCCGACGTCGTCCTGCCCGCAACCGCCTCCTGGTGCGAGGTCGACGGCGGCACGGTGACCAGCAGCGAACGGCGCGTGCAGCTGATGCGCAAGGCACTCGACCCACCCGCCCAGGCGCGCGACGACCACTGGATCATCGCCGAGCTGGCCAGGCGACTCGGGCACGACTGGGGCTACCCCACGCTCGAACAGGCGTGGGACGAGCTGAGGTCGCTCAGCCCGATGCATCGAGGCATGAGGTACGACAGGCTCAAAGCGCTCAATGGGATCCAGTGGCCCTGCCCGAGCGAGGACGATCCCGGCTCGCTGTTCCTGTACGGGCGGCTATGGGAGGAGCCCGTGCGAGGTCCGAAGGCCCCGTTCTCGGTCACGAGCTGGGTGCCGCCGGTGGACGAGCTGAGCGACGAGTTCCCGATCAGGCTGACCACGGGGCGGCGCCTCGATTCGTGGAACACCGGCGTGCAGTCGAGTCGCTTCCGCTCGCCGTTGCGGCGGGGGGAGACGATCGACCTCCACCCCACGGACGCCGCCAGGCTCGACCTCGAGCCAGGCGAAATCGTGCGGGTCAGCTCTCGGCGAGGCTCGGTCGAGGCTCCCGTCCGCTTCGATCGCGGCTTGCGTCCGGGGCTGGCGTTCATGACCTTCCACTTTCCCGACGAAGTCGATGTCAACTCGCTGACGATCGATGCGATCGATCCGAAAGCGGGGACGGCGGAATACAAGGCGACCGCCATACGCGTCGAGAAGGTGAACGGAGCTGCCAGGCAGGCGACGGAGATGGCCGGCAGCGAGGCCGGAGCCTAGCGGCGGTGGACCTTCGCCTGCTCGATGCGCAGCCGAGCACCGATGAGCGTGCGGCGATCGACGCGTTCCTCGGTCCCCCGGTATCCAGCTGGGCCGGTGCCGACGCGGCGAAGAACGGGCACTCCGCCCACGGCGGGCACGCCGCGCGAGCGCAACGCCAGCAGCTGCTTCCGACCCTGCACGCGCTCCACGAGCGGACGGGTTGGATCAGCCCTGGGGCGCTGAACTACATCGCTGAGCGACTGACCGTGCCGCCCGCGGACGTGTACGGCGTGGCCAGCTTCTACGCACTGTTCTCAATCGAGCCTCGGGCGCCCCGCGTGCTGCACGTGTGCAACGACCTCGCCTGCCAGTGCGCCGGCTCAGGCGAGCTGATCACCGCCCTCACCGAGCAGATCGGGCCGCAGGGAACCGAGCACGACGGCACGACCTGGCTGCTCAGCCCCTGCCTTGGCCAGTGCGACCGCGCGCCGGCCGCATTTCTCGTCGAATCGGGCCAAACGCCCGTCGAGCGAGAGCTGACCGCGGTCGACGCCGGTGACCTGCTCGAGGTCGTGGGCGGCACGACCCCAGCGCCTGTGCAGTCAGCCCGTCCTGCCCAGGCGGGCCAGCCCGGGCTTCGCCTGCTGCGGCGAGTCGGCGTGGTCGATCCCGCCAGCCTCGACGACTACCGCGCCCACGGCGGCTACGCAGCGCTCAGGCGCGCCTTCGAGATCGGCCCCGATGGCGTCATCCGCGAGCTGATCGACTCCAAGCTGATGGGCCGCGGCGGCGCCGCGTTTCCAACCGGCCGCAAATGGGAGGCGGTCGCGCGCCAGCCGCGCCATCCGCACTACCTGATCTGCAACGCCGACGAGTCGGAGCCGGGGACGTTCAAGGACCGGATGATCATCGAAGGCGACCCGTTCTCGGTGATCGAGGCGATCACGATCGCCGCCTACGCCACCGGGTGCGAGCGCGGCTACATCTACCTGCGCGGCGAGTACCCACTCGCCCAGCGCCGGCTGGAACACGCGCTCGAGCAGGCCCGCACACGGGAGCTGCTGGGCGATCACATCCAGGGGCGCGAGTGGAGCTTCGAGATCGAGCTGCGCAAGGGGGCCGGCGCCTACATCTGCGGCGAGGAGACAGCGATCTTCGGCTCGATCGAGGGCTACCGCGGAGAGCCGCGCAACAAGCCGCCGTTCCCGGTGGAGCGGGGCCTGTTTGGCCAGCCGACCGTGGTCAACAACGTCGAGACGATCGTCAACGTGCTGCCGATCCTGCTCGAAGGGGCGGCGGCATTCGCGGCGATCGGCACCGAACGCTCCACCGGGCCGAAGCTGTTCTGCGTCTCTGGCGCGGTCGAGCAACCGGGCGCCTACGAGGTTCCGTTCGGCACCACGCTGCGCGAGCTGCTGGAGCTGGCTGGGGGGATCAAAGCCGACCGACAGCTGCGGGCGATCCTGCTCGGTGGCGCCGCCGGCAGCTTCGTCACTCCGGAGCTACTCGATCTGAGACTCACCTTCGAGGACGCCCGTGAGGCTGGCACGACGCTCGGTTCGGGCGTCGTGCTCGTGATCGACGACCGCGCAGACCTGACCGAGTTGCTGCTGACGATCGCCGGGTTCATGCGCGATGAGAGCTGCGGCCAGTGCGTGCCGTGCCGGGTGGGCACCGTGCGCCAGGAGGAGGCGCTCGCTCGGCTGCAATCGGGCAAGGTCCGCGGTAGCGTGCACGACGAGCTAAAGCTGATCGCCGAGATTGGCCAGTCGATGCGGGACGCCTCGATCTGCGGCTTGGGCCAGACCGCCTCGTCGGCGATCGAGTCCGCGATCACACGCCTCGACGTGTTCACGACCAACGGAGGAGCACACGCATGACCGAGCTGCAGACGGTCACGCCGGAGCCGGCGGCTCGCCTGATCTCGCTGACGATCGACGACCAGCATGTCGAGCTGCCCGAGGGCTCGACGATCCTCGACGCGTGCCGCAAGCTCGAGATCGACACCCCCACCCTGTGCTACGGCGACACGCTCGTTCCCGCCAACGCCTGCCGGATCTGCGTCGTCGAGCTTGAGGGCTCGCGGGCGCTGGTGCCGGCGTGCTCGCGCAAGGTCGAGCCCGACATGGTGGTTCGCACGAGCTCCGAGCGCGTGCGCCACAGCCGCAAGATGGTGATCGAGTTCCTGGCCTCGTCGGTGGACCTGTCGCTGACGCCGGCGGCGAGTGGCTACCTGGAGCGCTACGACGGGCACCCCGAGCGCTATGGCCCTCCTGCCCCGCCGGACCCGGAGCGCGACCGCAGGCGCGCCGGCCACCACGAGCGCCCGGACGGGCAGACCGCCGCGACCGTGCAGGCGCCGGCCAAGCTCGACAACGACCTGTACGTGCGGGACTACTCCAAGTGCATCCTCTGTTACAAGTGCGTCGATGCCTGCGGCGAGCAGTACCAGAACACGTTTGCGATCTCGGTCGCCGGGCGCGGCTTCGATGCCCGCATCTCGACTGAGTACGCCAACCCGCTGCCCGAGTCGGCCTGCGTCTACTGCGGCAATTGCATCGCCGTGTGCCCGACCGGCGCGCTCATGTCCCACTCCGAGTTCGACCTGCGCCAGGCCGCCGAGTGGGACGAATCCCGCCAGACCGAGACCGACACGATCTGCCCGTATTGCGGGGTTGGCTGCAACCTGACCCTACACGTTCAGAACAACCGGATCGTCAAGGTCACCTCGCCCGACGATCACGACATCACCCGCGGAAACCTCTGCATCAAGGGCCGCTTCGGCTTCGAGCACGTCAACCAACCGTGAAGCCTTGCGCAGGCGACGGCCGCGGCGGCGCTTGCTCGCCTCACGCGGTGGCCGCTCGCCTCAGGCGGCGCCCGCTCGCCTCAGG
>JASHQV010000377.1 GCA_030038955.1 Solirubrobacteraceae bacterium | reverse complement strand
CAGACCGGAGTGCGCGCGGGAGAGCCGGGCGACATCGACGAGGTGCGCCGGCTGAGTGGCGTCGAGCAGCTGCACGAGCTCGCCCGCTTCGAGGAGCCGCTGGCTCCCGCCACCGCCGCCCGGCGCGCCAACGCCCGCACCCCGACCGTCGCCGAGATCGCCGCCGCCGTGCTGACGCTGCCGCCCGCGGACCTGATCCTGGTGGAGGGCGCCGGCGGCGTGCTCGTGGAGCTCGACACGAACGGGAGCACGCTCGCCGACCTGGCGACCGCGCTGGCCGCGCCCGTCGTCGTCGTCGCGCGCGCCGGGCTGGGCACGCTCAACCACGTCGCGCTCACCTGCGAAGCGCTGCGGGCCCGCGCGGTCGCCTGCGCGGGCGTCGTGATCGGAGCGTGGCCGCAGGCACCGGAGCTGGCGGCCCGCTGCAACCTCGTGGATCTGGCCCGCTACAGCGGAGCGCAGTTGCTGGGACGGCTGCCGCAGGGAGCGGGCGGGCTCGGGCGCGAGGCGTTCCTCGAGGCGGCGCGGACGGGACTCGACGCCGGCCTGCTGCGAGACGCGATCGGAACGACCGTCGGAGTCGGCCGTATCGGAGTCGGCCGTGGATGACGTGGGCGCGGCGCTCGCGCAGCTGCAGCGCGAGGGGCTGTACCGACGGCCGCGCACGATCGCGGGCTTCGCGAACGGAAGGGCCGAAATCGAAGGGCACGAGGTGCTGGTCCTGTGCTCGAACGACTACCTGGGCCTGCGGGACCACCCCGCCGTGCGCGAGGCGGCGGCCGAGGCGGCGATCCGCTGGGGAGCGGGAAGCGGCTCCTCGCGTCTGGTTTCCGGCAACCTCGAGCTGCACGAGCAACTCGAACGCGAGCTGGCCGAGTTCAAGGGGTCGGAGGCGGCGGTGCTGTTCGGCTCCGGCTACCTCGCAAACAGCGGCGTGATCCCGGCGCTCGCCGGGGCCGGCGGAGTGATCCTGTCGGACGCGCACAACCACGCCTCGATCATCGATGGCTGCCACCGCTCAGGCGCGCAGACGATCGTCTACGAGCATGCGGATCTGGAGTCGCTGGCCGACGGGCTGCGACGCGCGGACGGGCGGCCGGCGCTGATCGTCACCGACGCGGTGTTCTCGATGGACGGCGATCTGGCGCCGCTCGTCGGGATCGTCGCGCACGCTGCCCGCCACGGCGCCCGGGTGCTGGTCGACGAGGCGCACGCCACCGGCGTGATCGGGCCGGGCGGCCGCGGGCTGGTGGCGGCGCTCGGGCTCGAGCGTCAGGTGGACGTCACGATCGGGACGCTGAGCAAGGCGCTCGGCAGCTACGGCGCGTTCGCCTGCGGCTCGCGCCAGACCTGCGATTGGCTGGTCAACCGGGCGCGCACGCTGATCTTCTCGACCGCGCTGCCGCCGCCGTCGGCGGCCGCCGGCCTGGCGGCGCTGCGGCTCCTGCGCGAGCAGCCGCAGCTGGTCGACCGCCTGCACGCCAACGCCCGCCTGATCCGCGCCGAGCTGGACGCCGCGGGGCTGACGCCGGGCCACGTTCAGCTGGGCGCGCCGGTCGCGGCGCGGGAGGGCGGGATGGCGGTGGTCGGAGCGCGGGTGGATGCCCGGATCCCGATCGTGCCGCTGATCGTGGGCGATCCCCACGAGGCCGTTCGCCGCTGCGAGGCGGCACTGGCGGCCGGCGTGTTCGTGCAGGCGATCCGCCCGCCGGCGGTGCCAGCCGGCAGCTCGCGACTGCGGCTGACGGTGAGCGCCGCGCACACCGCCGCCGAGCTGCGGCAGGCAGCCCGGGTGCTGGCGGTATCAGTAGGGGTCGCGGGCGACGGGGCGCTCCCTGACGTCCATCTCGCGCCGGCGGTCCGCCCACATCGTCATCCAGAGCAGCGAGATGACGAAGCCGACGCCGCCGACGATCATCAGGATCACGCCGATCGTGTTGATGTTGACGCCGCTTGTCGTGGTCGTGACCGCAAACTTCAGGATCGCGCCGACCGCGATCAGGAACAGTGATGTGCCAAGTCCCATCTGTTGACCTCCGATGGATCAGATCATCCGTCGCTTGACAGACTTCCCAGCGAGCGCCGGTCTCAATCCACCCTGGCGCCACCGGTCAGGCGATTGAGCGCGCGCGAGGCGAATGAGGAGGACCCCGTGAAGCTCGAGGGCATGCACCACATCACGATGATCACCGGCGACGCGAGCAGGAACGTGGCGTTCTACGCCGGCGTGCTCGGGCTGCGGATGCTCAAGCAGACCGTCAACTTCGACGCGCCCGAGGCGTACCACCTGTACTTCGGCGACGAGCGGGGCTCGCCGGGCTCGATCCTCACCTGGTTCGAGTTCGCCGGGACGCAGCGCGGCCGCGCCGGCGCGGGAATGATCCACACGATCCAGCTTGGCGTCGCCGCCGAGGCGGCGCTCGATTTCTGGGCGGAGCGCCTGGCGGCCAACGGCTACGAGCGGCGGCGTCAGCAGCGGACGCTGAGCTTCGCCGACTACGACGGCCTCAGGCTCGAGCTGGTGGTCGCCGACGACGGGAACCCGCCGCTGCGAGCGGTGCATCCTGAGGTGCCCGCCGAGCACGCCATCGTCGGCGTCGAGGGCGCGCGCGCGTACAGCGGCCGTGGCACCGAGGCCGACCGCGAGCTGCTGACCGAGACGCTCGGATTCACCGAGCTGGCCGGCGGCGAGTACCGCGTCGACGGCCGCGAGCGCCACTTCCACTGGGGCTACGACCGCACCACCGAGGTCGGCGTCCAGGGCGCCGGCAGCGTCCACCACATCGCCTGGCACACCCGCGACGAGGACCACCGGCGCTGGCGGCAACGGGTCGCCAACGCCGGCATGCACGTCACGCCGGTGATCGACCGCGACTACTTCCTGGCGGTGTACTTCCGCCAGCCGCAGGGGATCCTGTTCGAGCTGTCGACGACCTCGCCAGGGTTCGCGATCGACGAGGCGCCCGAGCACCTCGGCGAGCAGCTACGGCTGCCCCGTCAGCACGAGCACCTGCGGCCGCAGCTGGAGCGGACGCTGACGCCGCTGCGCAATCCGCGGGCCGGGGCAGTCGGCGCATAACGGCGCTGGCGTGCGTTGGACGGCGGCTCCGCTACGAAGCTGTCGCGGCCGCTTCGTCCGCGCCTGGCTCTTCGGTGGCGACGACCAGCACGTTGCAGCGGGCGCGGTGCGAGACCTGGTTGGGGACGTTCCCGAGCGTCAGCCGCCGGGCTCCGTGCATGCCCTTGCTGCCGACCACGATCAGGTTCGCCGACACCTCGCCGGCGACGTCGAGCAGCGCGTCGGCGGGATCGCGCTCGACCGCATGGGTGGTCACGGGCACCTGCTGGATGCGGACGAGCGCGGCGGCCTCGCCGAGCGCCGACTCCACCTTCGAATGCGGCAGCGGCTGCCACTCCTCGGCGGTGCCCTCCGCGGCACCGCCGACGCGCGCGCCTCGCAGCGGCTTGAACGCCGACACCACGTGCAGCTCGGCCTCGAGCGCCTTGGCCAGGCGCGCCGCCTCAGCAACCGCTCGCGTGGCGCTGTCGGAGCCATCGGTGCCCACGACGATCGACTCGCTCATCTACATCTCCTCGATACGTGGAAGTGAGGCCACGACCCTACAGCAGCCAGGTCCGCAAAGGCGAAAGGGGCGCCCTGCGCTGGATGCGCCGGGCGCGGGGCGCGGGGCGGTGGGTCGCCGGCGCACCGGTGATCAGAGCTCGTGGCGCAGGAGCTTGCCGAGCGCGTTGCGCGGCAGCGCGTCGACCAGCTCGATCGACTTCGGCAGCTTGTAGTCGGCCAGCCGCCTGGCCGCGAACGCACGCACGGCCGCCAGCTCGAGCGGCTGCTCGGCGACGACCACGGCGGTCACGGCCTCGCCCCACTCGTGGCTCGGGCGGCCGACCACGGCCACCTCGCGCACGCCCGGGAACTCGCTCAGCACCTCCTCGACCTCGCGCGGGTGGACGTTCAAGCCGCCGCTGATGATCAGCTCCTTGGAGCGGCCGACCAGGCGCAGGTGCCCGTCCTCGTCGAGCTCGCCGAGATCGCCGGTGCGGAACCAGCCGTCGGGTGTGAACGCTTCGGCGTCCGCCTGCGAGTCGCGCTTGCCATCAGCGTCCAGACCACTGGCCGCATCCGGGGCACCGTCTCCGGGCGGCGCGTCATAGCCGCCGATCACGGACGGTCCCCGCACCTGCACCTCGCCGTCGGCCGCGAGCCGCAGCTCGACGCCCGGCAGCGGCAGCCCGACGCGGCCTGCCTTGCGGGGGCCGTCGATCAGGTTGGAGGTGAGCATCACGGTCTCGGTCATGCCGTAGCGCTCCAGCGGCCGCTGCCCGCAGGCGGCCACGATCGCATCAGACAGGGCGGCCGGCAGCGGCGCCGAGCCGGATACGATCAGGCGCAGTGGCGCCAGGTCGGCGGCGCGGCCGGCCGCCAGCAGCCGCTGGTAGATCGCGGGCACGCCGAACAACATCGTGATCTCGCCGGCGCCGCAGCGATCGGCCACCGCGTCGGCGTCGAAGCGCTCGTGCAGCACCAGCTGCCCGCCGCTCACGAGGCTGCCGCCGACGCCGACCCCGAGTCCGTGCATGTGGAACAGCGGCAGCGCCAGCAGCAGCCGGTCGCGCTCGCTCCAGCGCCACGCCAGCGTCACCGCGCGGGCGCCGGCCAGCAGGTTGGCGTGGCTCAGCAGCGCGCCCTTCGGCGTCCCGGTGGTCCCCGACGTGTACAGCAGCAGCGCCGGCTCGTCGCCGCCGGCGCGGTCCACCGCGGACTCGGCCACCGGCGCAGAGGTTGGGTGCCGGCGCTGGGGGGCGGCCTCCGCCAGCCAGGCGGAGGCCGCCCCCCACCCTTCTGGCAGCACCGCCGCCGGCCGCGCTGCCGCCAGCAGCCGCTCGAGCTCGCCGCGCGTATAGCCGGGGTTCACCGGCACCGCCACGAGGCCCGCGCGGAGCACGCCGACGTAGGCGCACACCAGCGCCGCCGACGTGCCGCCGCCCAGCGCCACCCGGTCCCCAAGGCACAGCCCGGCTGCCCCCAGGCGACGGGCGACCTCGAGCGTACGCGCCTCCAGCTCCCGCCCCGTTATCCAGGTGCCGTCGACATCCTGCAAGAACGCCCGCGCGGGCTGGCGCCGCCAGTGGTCGATCGCGACGGCGGCGAGGCCGTCGCCGGCGGTCAGCTCCACCGAGCTGGCCGTCACGCCAGGCGGCAGATGGGCGCTCCAGACGGGCGGCGTGCGCCGCTCGTAGCCGGGGCAGGTGAGCACCGGCAGGCGCGGGTAGCGGACGAACCGCTCGGGTTCCTGTCGCGAGCGCCGGCAGAGCGAGAACGTCGAGCCGCGAGTGTTGCGCACGAGCTGCTGGTGGCGGCAGGACTCGCACAGGCCGGCTGCCGCAGCCGGCGGCCGCGTTCGCGACGCCGTCTGTGACTGCTGCGGGCCCGGCCGACCGCGCGACGCATTTCCGATCACAATACTATACTTTTTGAAGTATGGTCACGTTTCAGCGGCTGCTCGGCTTCCTGCGCCCTTACCGACGTGGCGTCACGTGGTCGTTCGTGCTCGCCTTCGGCGCGATGGGCGCCACCGTCCTGATCCCGTTCCTCACCGGTCAGGCTATCGAGGCGATCAAGCAGCACCACCGCCACGCGCTGATCGCATTGCTGGTGGCGATCACGGCGGCCGGGCTCGGGCGCCTGGTGCTGAGTGTGTTCCGGCGGCTCGTGGCCGGTCGCGTGTCGCTCGACGTGGAGCTCGACCTGCGCAACCGGCTGTACGGTCACCTCCAGGGCCTCGAGCTCGCGTTCTTCGACCGCCAGCAGACCGGGCAGCTGATGTCCCGCGCCACCGTCGACCTGCAATCGGTCCGCTGGTTCCTCGGATACGGCCTGGTCTTCATCGCGCAGTCGCTGCTCACGATCTTGCTCGCGGGCGTGGCGATGCTGGTGATCCAGCCGGAGCTGGCGCTGCTGTCGCTGCTGCCGGTGCCGTTCGTCGTGCTCCTCTCCAGCCGCTTCGGGCGGCGCTCGCGGCCGGCGCTGCAACAGGTGCAGCAGCGGATCGCCGAGCTCACCGCGGAGGCGGAGGAGAACATCAGCGGGGTGCGCGTGGTCAAGGGGTTCGCGCGCGAGTCCTGGCAGCTGGCTCGCTTTCGCAACGCGGTCGAGCGGCTGTTCGACCAGGCCGTTTACGCCACCCGCATCCAGGCGCGATTCGCTCCTACGATCTCGTTCCTGCCGAGCATCGGCCTCGGCGTGATCCTGCTGCTCGGCGGCCACGAAGTGATCGATGGGACGCTCACGCTTGGGCACTTCACCGCCTTCTACGCCTACCTGCTGATGCTGATCTCACCGATGCGCACGCTCGGCTACACGCTCAGCGCCGCGCAACGCGCCACCGCCTCGGGGGCCCGGATCTTCGAGATCCTCGATCGCGACCCAGCGATCACGGTGCCCGACGGAGCGCCGCCGCTGCCGGATGGCCCCGGACGGATCGAGCTGCGTCACGCGACGGTGCAGTTCGCGGGCACGACGCGCCCGGCCCTCCGCGACCTCAGCCTTGTGGTCGAGGGCGGCACGACCGTGGCGCTGGTCGGTCACATGGGCTCCGGCAAGTCGACGCTCGCGTCGCTGCTGATGCGGCTTTATGACGTCGACTCGGGAGCGGTCCTGATCGACGGTGCCGACGTTCGCGAGGTCGACACGGCCAGCCTGCGCGCCGCGATCGCGCTGGCTGGCGACGACCCGTTCCTGTTCTCGGCCAGCATCCACGACAACATCGCCTATGCGCGCCCGGACGCGAGCCGCGCGGAGGTCGAGCAAGCCGCCGAGGCCGCCCAGGCCGCCGGCTTCATCGCCGAGCTGCCGGACGGCTACGACACGCTCGTCGGCGAGCGTGGGTTCACGCTGTCGGGCGGGCAGCGCCAGCGGCTGGCGATCGCACGGGCGATCGTCGCCGATCCACGGATCCTGATCCTGGACGACGCCACCTCCTCGGTCGACGCCTCCACCGAGCAGGCGATCAAGCTGGCGCTGCGCCGGCTGATGCGGGGACGCACCACGCTGATCGTGGCTCACCGCCTGTCGACGATCACGCTGGCTGACGAGATCGTCGTGCTCGAGGCGGGACGGGTGGCGGCCCGTGGCGATCACGACGAGCTGCTCCAGCGCTCGGACATCTATCGCGAGATCGTCGAGCTGGGCGAGCCGGACCGGGCGTCGCTGACCGGCGGGCTACTGGCCGAGGGATCGGGGGCGAGCCTGTTGGGCGAGGCATCCGAGGTGGCTCGGTGAGCTGGCCATCGGAGGCGAGGCGATGAGCGCCACCACGATCAAGCAGGAGCGGGCCGGCGAGCGGCGCCACCGCCTGCGCGGCGTCGGCGGCCGCGCGCGCAAGCTGCGCGGGCTGGCAGCGCTGATCGCCCCATACAAGTGGCGCTTCCTGGCGATGCTGGTGTCGCTGATCGTGGCGACCGCGACCGCGCTCGCCCCTGCGCCTCTGGCGAAGGTCGCGATCGACGACGGCATCAACAAGCACAGCACCGGCACGCTCGACCTGATCGTGGTCGCGTTCCTCGCCTCCGCGATCCTCTACGCCGTCTCCTACTACTGGCAGACATACCTGGTCGGCTGGGTCGGCCAGCGCGCCCTCCAGGACCTCCGCATGCAGCTGTTCTCGCACCTGCAGACGCTGTCGATCGGCTTCTACTCGAGTCACCGCGCCGGCGTGATCATCTCGCGGCTGACGAACGACGTGGAGGCACTGGACCAGCTGATCGAGGACGGTCTCGCGACGCTGCTGCAATCGGGCCTGACGCTGATCGGCGTGGTCGTGATCCTCGTGGTCATGGATCCGCACCTGGCGCTGCTGACCTTTGTCGTGCTGCCGTTCCTGCTTGTCGGGGGGATCATCTTCCGGATCGCCTCAGCCGATGCCTACCGCCTCACCCGGGAGAAGATCGCGGCGATCACCGGCTACCTGCAGGAGACGCTGTCGGGGATTCGCGTGGTCCGGGCGTTCGCGCAGGAGCGGGCGCACATCGCACGGTTCGCGACCCTGAACGAGGAGAATCGGGCGGCCAACATGCGGACCGTCAACCTCAATGCCGCCTACTTCCCGGTGGTCGAGCTGCTGTCGGCGCTGGTCACCGTGGAGATTCTCGTGATCGGCGGGATCGAGGTGATCGACGGCCACACCTCCACCGGCGTCGTGTTCGCGTTCATCGCGGCGCTGAACAACTTCTTCGACCCGATCCAGCAGCTCTCGCAGCTGTACACGACCTACCAGTCGGGGATGGCGGCGCTCGACAAGATCTTCGACCTGCTCGATCAGGCGCCGGACCTGGTCGACGCGGACGATGCGACCGAGCTGCCGCCGATCCGGGGCGAGCTTCGGCTCGACCACGTGTCCTTCCGTTATCGCTCGGAAGCTGGCGCAGCGGACGCGGGCTGGGCGCTGCGAGACATCGAGCTGACGATCCCCGCCGGGCAGACGGTGGCAGTGGTCGGCGCCACCGGTGCCGGCAAGTCCACGTTCGCCAAGCTGATCTCGCGCTTCTACGATCCCACCGAGGGGAGCGTGCTGATCGACGGCCACGACCTGCGGTCGGTGACGGCCCAGTCGCTGCGTTCGCAGATGGGCATCGTCCCCCAAGAGGGGTTCCTGTTCAGCGGCAGCGTGCGCGAGAACATCGTCTTCGGGCGCCCCGACGCGACCGAGGCGGAGATGCGCGACGCCGCCAGAGCGGTCGGTGCCGACGCGTTCATCATCGCGCTGCCACAGGGCTACGACACCCAGGTGGGAGAGCGCGGCGTGCAGCTGTCGGCTGGCCAGCGCCAGCTGGTCGCGTTCGCGCGGGCGCTGGTCGCCGACCCCCGAATCCTCGTGCTCGACGAGGCGACCGCCAACGTCGACGTGCACACCGAGTCGCTGATCGTCGATGGGATGCGGCGGCTGCTGGCCGGGCGCACGGCCGTGGTCATCGCCCACCGCCTGTCGACGATCCGTGGCGCCGGCCGGATCATCGTGCTCGAGCACGGGCGCATCGTCGAGTCAGGCACCCACGAGGAGCTGCTGGCGCAGACCGGGCGCTACCGGGAGCTGTACCGCAACTGGGCCGAGCAGAACTCGGTCGAGGCGACATGAGCGGCACGGATCCCAGCGAGACAGGCCCCGGCGGCGCGGGCATCGACGGCACGGATGTCAGCGACGCAGGCCCCGGCGGCGCGAGCACCAGCGGCACGGCCGCAATCACGACGCTGTCGATCACGCCGGTCAAGAGCACCCGGTTGCACACCGTGCAATCGATCCAGCTGGATCGCACCGGCGCCGCCGGGGACCGGCGCCTGTTCGTGATCGACCGGCGCGATCGGATGGTCAACGCCAAGCTCGTGGGCGAGCTGCAGACCGTCGTCGCGGAGCTCGACGAGCGCGCCGGACGGCTGAGCTTGACGTTTCCCGACGGGCTCACCGTGGCCGGCGCGCTGCCCCGGGGCGGAGACGAGCTCGACGTCTCGTTCTTCTCGCAGCGGCGCCGGGTGCGCCTCGTCGAGGGTCCCTGGTCGCGGGCCCTATCGGAGCGGCTCGGGCAGCCGCTGCGGCTCGTCGCGGGCGATCCCGCCATCGACCGCGGCGCCGACGGCGCGGTGACGCTGATCTCGCGAGCCTCGCTCGCTCGCCTCGCCTCGGAGGCGGGCGTCGAGCAGGTGGATGCCAGACGCTTCCGGATGCTGGTGGAGATCGACGGCGTCGCGGCACACGAGGAGGACGCGTGGGTCGGCAAGCGCGTCCGGATCGGAGCGGCGCTGGTCCGTTTCGACGGGCACGTGGGGCGCTGCCTGATCACCCGTCGCGATCCGGAAACCGGCAGGATCGACCTGCCGACACTCGACGTGCTGCGCGCCTACCGCGGCGACGTGGACGCCACTGAGCCGCTCCCGTTCGGCATCTACGGGCGGGTGCTGCAGCCGGGGCGGGTGACGGTCGGCGATCCAGTCGCGCCGGTCAGCCATTAGTCTCCCGGCGGCATGGCGGAGCCGCGCGTACAGATCGAGGTCGCCGAGCACGTCGCGACCGTGACGCTGAACCGGCCCGACAAGCACAACGCCCTGGACAGGGAGATGTTCGAGCGGATCCGGGCTGCGACCGAGCGGCTCCAGGAGGAGCCCGGGGTGCGCGCCGTCGTCCTCCACGGCGCCGGGAAGAGCTTCTGCTCGGGGATCGACGTGGCCGCGATCGCGGCCACCGATACGGAGGACGCCGGCGTCGCCGAGCCGCTGCACGAGCCTGTGCCGAACCGCTTCCAGCGGGCCGTGTACGGCTGGATGCAGCTGCCGATGCCGGTGATCGCGGCGATCCACGGCAACTGCCTCGGGGGAGGTCTGCAGATCGCCCTCGGCGCCGATATCAGGATCGCGGCGCCCGACGCACGCCTGGCGGTGATGGAGGGA
Source organism: Solirubrobacteraceae bacterium (assembly GCA_030038955.1). Classification (GTDB taxonomy): domain Bacteria; phylum Actinomycetota; class Thermoleophilia; order Solirubrobacterales; family Solirubrobacteraceae; genus Palsa-465. The sequence goes on along the minus strand of JASHQV010000377.1, from coordinate 3,456 downwards.
CGGTGGGGCCTGATCCCGGACATGGCGATCACCCGCACGCTCCCGCGTCTGGTCGGGATCGACGTCGCCAGGGAGCTGACCTACACGGCGCGCGTGGTGCTCGGCGAGGAGGCCGCCCGGCTCGGGCTCGTCACCCGCTGCGCCGCGGACCCGCTGGCCGTCGCCCGGGAGCTCGCGGCCGAGATCGCGCGCCACTCGCCCGACGCGGTCCGCGCCGCCAAGCGCCTCTACGACGAGGCCTGGACGGGCGCCCCGGAGACCACGCTCGCGCTCGAGGCGGCGCTGCAGGAGCCGCTGGTCGGCGGCGCCAATCAGGTCGCCGCGGCGACCGCAGCGTTCACCGGACAGCCGGCCGAGTTCGTCGACCCGTAAGCGTGCCGGGAGGCGCCCAGCCGTCGCCCGACGACTGCCCGGGATGGATTCGAACCACCGTTCCGCGGTCCAGAGCCGCGTGTCCTGCCACTAGACGACCGGGCATCGAGGGAACCAGCCGCGCAGGATAGCGGCTGCTTAATCACTGCTGGATTCAGCGGGCGAGCATCGCAGGGTTGAGCACGCACGGGCTCTCGCGCGAGTGCATCGAACGGTCGACACGTACTGCGGTGAGTGCTCGATCTTCTTGCTGACCATGAGCGGGTCGCGGCTGGCGGTTGGGGCGCGCCTCCGGGTTCAGCATCGCTAAGCGCCCGTAGAAGAATTAGTCGTGAGCCTCAGGGGGTGGCTGAGCGTGTCTGGCGTGAGGCCGCGACACGAGTCGTACCGGTGGTACAGCGGTGTCACGGCCTCACGCCGGACGCGGTCAGACGCCGTCAAAAGCGCGAACCAACTCTTCGACGGGCCCTAAGGACCTATCGCACTTGGATCGCACGCCTGGATGCGGCCCGGGACCGGCGCCGGCTCGCCACCCGCGGTCTCGCAGGTAGCTCATTACCTGCCACGACCACGGGCGGCGCCCAGCTTGGCCCTGAACCACCCCAGTCGCACGCCCAACTGAGATAGGCCCTAAGTTCGTCAGCTCGGCCCGCGACAAGTTCGGCTCCGGGTCGGGTGGGTCGGCCTCGACCTGTTCCAGCGCGCAATGCGCGCTCTGACTTCGTGATTTGCGCGCAGGAGCATGATTTCCATGTTCCTGCGCGCAATCCGGCAATGCGCGGTTCGATTTGCGCGCACGGACAGGTTTCTTGGCCGCCTGGACGCGCCGAGGCATCATCCGCGGGGGCGGGCGTTCGCCAAGCATTCGCCCGGAGCCAGCGGCGCCACAATCCGTAGGGCCTGGCACCACGCGAGAGCCGTGAGGCCCACCTGAGGGGACTCAGGCAGACGCGCCGACGCCGGGCGTGAACTGCGGTGTGATCTGGCCCTCCAGGCCGGGATCGAGGATCAGCAGCACCTGATCCCCGGCCTCGACCACCGAGTCCGCCTTCGGCACGAACCCCGCGCCGTTGCGGAGCACGGAGATGATCAGCGAGCCGTCCGGGAGGTTGACGTCACGCACGCGGCAGCCGGCGGCGGCGCTGCCCTCCCCCACCTCCAGCTCGATGATCTCCAGGTGCTCCTCCTCGAGCGCCAGCAGCTGGATCAGGCCCCATTCCGGCACCTCGTGCTCGATCAGGCGGAGGATCAGGTCCGTCGCCGACACCGCCGGCTGCACCCCAAGCAGCTTGAAGTGCTGGAGGTTGCGGGGGTTGTTGACGCGGGCGACGATCCGCTGGCAGCCGTACTTCTCCTTGGCGACCTGGCAGATCAGGATGTTGTCCTCGTCGTCGCCGGTGACCGCGATCACCAGGTCGGCGCGCTGGATCCCGGCCCGCTCCAGGATCCACAGCTCCGAGGCGTCGCCGTACTGGACGGCGTGCTCCAGCTCCTCCTCCACCACCCGGTAGCGGTGATGGTCGGACTCGATCAGCGTCACCTCGCGGTCCTTGGCAATCAGCTCCCGAGCCAGGTTCCAGCCGACCTTGCCGGCTCCGGCGATGATCACGTACACGGCTGGCGGCGCTCCTCTGGCTCGCGATGTCGGCTGGCGGCGCTCATCCCGCGAACGCGAGTTGGAGGGCCTGCTCGATCGCGATCTGCGTCGAGCAGATCGTGTGCAGCCCCTGGTCGGCATACCACTCGGCGCGTCTCGGATCGGCCACGCGCACGACCACCCGCGGGACCTCGAAGCGGCGCTGTGCAACCTGCGCGATCACCAGGTTGGTGTTGTCCCCACTGGTGGCAGCGATGAACACGTCGGCCTGCTCTATCCCCGCCTCGATCAGGCCATCGACCTCCAGCGCGGCGCTCACCGTGAAGCGACCGCCGGCGTCCTCCCAGGTGGTCGTCTGGTCCTTGTCGAGGCGCTCGTGGGACAGCGGATCGCTGTCCAGCACCGAAACCTCGTGGCCGGCGGCGAGCGCTTCCTTCGCTACCGCGGAGCCGACCCGCCCACACCCGACGATCAGGATGAACATGGCGCAAACTGTAGACGCACCGCGACCGCGACGCTCGCGCCCCCAACTGCGCCGGACGAGCGCCGCGCCCGGTCACCCGCCGAGCCCTCGCCCCCGCCCACCCACGCCGGAGGAGCGCTGAGCTGGCTCGCCCGCTGATCATCGAGCGAGCGTGCCGGCGGAGGGTGACCGCCCATGGACGGGAGCTCGCGCGGCGAGCGCGCTCCCGGACAGGGGTCGGTCACCCTCCGCCAAGACGCAAACCTCACGTGATCAGCGGGATGATCAGCAGCGCAACGATGTTGGCCACCTTGATCATCGGATTGATCGCCGGCCCGGCGGTGTCCTTGTAGGGGTAGCCGACAGTGTCGCCGGTGACCGACGCCTGGTGGGCCTCCGAGCCCTTGCCGCCGAGCGCCCCGTCCTCGATCAGCTTCTTGCCGTTGTCCCAGGCGGCGCCGCCCGAGGTCATCGAGACCGCCACGAACAGGCCGACGACGATCACCCCGATCAGCAGCCCGCCGAGCGCCTCGACGCTGATCAGGCCGACGATCAGCGTGATCAGGATCGGGATCAGCGCCGGCAGCACCATCTCGCGCTGGGCGGCGCGGGTCACGAGCCGCACGCAACGACCGTACTCGGGTCGCTCGGTGCCCTCCATGATCCCGGGGTGCTCGCGGAACTGGCGGCGAACCTCGGTGACGACGCTGCCGCCCGCACGCCCCACGGCCTGCACCGCGAGCGACGTGAACAGGTAGACCATCATGCCCCCGACCAGCAGTCCGATCAGCACCGGTGGGTTGCCGATCGCGAACGAGACGCCGTGCTGCCTGGCCGCTACCTCGCGCTCGAAGGCGTCGAACAGCACCAGCGCGGCGAGCGCGGCCGAGCCGATCGCGTAGCCCTTGGTGACGGCCTTGGTCGTGTTGCCGACCGCGTCGAGCGCGTCGGTGGTGTCGCGCACCTCGTCGGGCAGCTCGGCCATCTCGACGATGCCGCCGGCGTTGTCGGTCACGGGGCCGTA
>JASHQV010000376.1 GCA_030038955.1 Solirubrobacteraceae bacterium | reverse complement strand
GAGTTGCTGCCGCGAGCGCGCGCGGTCGTGTCGGTGTTCGACGCGGGCTTCGTGCTCGGCGACGGCGTCTGGGAGGGAGTGCGCGTGCACGCGGGACACCCGGCGTTCCTGGAGCGCCATCTCGATCGGCTGTTCGCGGGGGCGAAGGCGATCATGCTCGACGTCGGGCGCAGCCGGCGCGAGCTGACCGAGGCGATCTACGCGACGCTGCAGGCCAACGCGATGACCGATGGCGTGCACGTGCGGCTGATGGTCACGCGTGGGATCAAGCGCACCCCCTACCAGGATCCGCGAGACACGCTCGGTCCGGCGACGGTCGTGATCATCGCCGAGCACAAGCAGCCGCTGCCGGCGATCATCAGCGACGGCATCAGCCTGTTCACCACGCATGTGCGCCGCGCCGCCCCGGACACGCTCGACCCGAAGCTCAACGCGCACTCCAAGCTGAACGACATCGTCGCCTGCATCCAGGCGTACACGGCCGGAGCGGATGAGGCGCTGATGCTCGACCCGCACGGATTCGTCGCAACCTGCAACTCGACGCACTTCTTCGTAGTCGTCGGCTCCGCGCAGGCGCCGACCGTGATGACTTCCGACGGTCGCTACTGCCTGGCCGGGATCACCCGCGCCAACGTGCTGCAGCTGTGCCGGGCGAACGGCATCCCGGCGCGCGAGACCGCGTTCAGCCTGACCGACGTGTACGCCGCGCACGAGGCGTTCGTCACCGGCACGTTCGCCGGCGTCGTGCCTGTCCGCTCGGTCGACGGCCGCACGATCGGCGACGGTTGTCGCGGCCCGCTGGTGGAGCGCCTGCAGACGCTCTATCGAGAGCTGATCGAGGCCGACGTAGCGGCGCGCATCGCGCCGTGAGCGGCGGGCGGGATCGCGCCGTCCGCGGTGGCGCGCCGCGTCCGGGAGCGACGCATGAAGCGGGTGGCGGGCACGCTCAGGTCGGGGACGCCCGCGGCCTTGGGGCCGCGGGCAACGAAGTCCGCGTGGCGATGTGGTCCGGCCCCCGGAACATCTCCACCGCGATCATGCGCGCGTTCGAGAACCGCGCCGACACGGTCGTCGTCGACGAGCCCCTGTACGCGGCCTACCTGGTCCGCACCGGCATCGACCATCCGGCCCGGGAAGCCGTGATCGCCTCGCAGCCGACCGACCTGGGGGTGGCGATCGCCGGCCTGTCCGCGCCGCTGCCATCAGGTCACCGCGTCCACTACGCCAAGCACATGGCCCACCACGTGTCAGCGGACATGGACCTGGAGTGGACGCTGCAGTTTCGCAACGTGCTGCTGATCCGCGATCCACGCGAGGTCGTCGCCTCGTACGTGCGAACGCGCCAGACCTGCACGCCCGAGGACATCGGGCTGCCGCAGCAGCAGTGGCTGCTCGAGCTTTGGGACGCTCACGGCCTCGAGGTGCCGATCCTCGATGCCGGCGACTTCCTGCGCGCGCCCGAGCCGCATCTGCGCTGGTTGTGCGAGTGGCTCGCGCTTCCGTTCACTGCGCGGATGCTGTCGTGGCCGCCGGGTCCGCGCGCATCCGACGGGGTGTGGGCGCCACACTGGTATGAGTCCGTGTGGTCGTCGACCGGCTTTCAGCCGTGGCGCCCACGCGAGCTGGCGCTGTCGGCCCGCGAGGCCGCCGTCGCCGCGGCGTGCCGGCCGATCTACGATGCCCTGCACGCGCGGCGGATCCGGGTCTGAGCTGACCCGCGGCGCGTGCACGGCGTGGCGGGACAGCGAAGCGGGCTAGCTGCGCGGACCGGGCGCGACGCGCGCCAGCGCGTGCCAGCACTCGTGCACGGCACCGCGCCCGGCGACGCCGGCGGTAAGCAGGCTGCTGAACAGCGCCACCGCATCGATGCTCTTGCGGCCCGCCTTGGTCCAGTAGTCGTCCTGGAGGTCGAACCACAACGCGAACTCGTCCAGCGTCAGCGCCCCCGAGATCCCGTACAGGGTCGCGGTCGTGCGCGACGGGACGCGTCTGGCGCCGGGGGTGCCGAGCGCCCACTGGTAGGTCCACACGTAGCCGATCCCGAGCAGCCCAAAGATTCCGAACGTGCAGTGGTGTAGGTGGCGCCCACCGGCGTCGAGGTTGTGGAACGGCCCGATCCCGGCGCGGATCGAGTGGGTGACGACGCGGCAGCTGAGGAACGCAAGGTTGAAGCCGACGGCGCTGAGGAACGCTCGCTCGCGGCGAGGGTCGGCGAAGTGGCGGTGCCACAGGCCGTGGAAGCGGGCATCCCGGGGGCGCACGTAGCTCATTGCCATGCGCGGAACCCTAGCGGCCGATCGACCGTGCTGCGGTCGCCGGCCACGGTACGGTGTTGGCGGTGGGCGACGACCGCGACCAGCCAACGACGCCGATCCTTGCCTCGGATGCCGAGCGCGAGCGCAGCATCGTGCTGCTGCGCGACGCGGTCGGCGAGGGTCGGCTGACGCTGGAGGAGTTCAGTGAGCGCGTCGACCTCGCGCATGCCGCCCGTACCGACCAGGAGCTGGCCCGCTTGGCACACGACCTGCCCGACGCCGCTGCCGCGTCGGCGGCACCGACGACGGTCGTCGAGGAGCACCGGGCCTTCTGCTCGCATCTGATCCGTAGCGGACCGTGGTCGCTACCGCGGCGCTCCTCGTGGCGATCGATCTTCGGCACGATCGATCTCGACCTTCGCCAGGCCCGCCTCGCCGGCCCCGAGACCGAGCTCGAGATCTACAACCTGTTCGGGACGGTGACCGTACTGGTCCCCGAGGGCGTCGAGGTGGTCGTCCGCGGCGGCGGGCTGTTTGCCAGCCAGAAGATCGAGTCGCCCGAGCGATCACCGGTCGCCGGGGGCCCAAAGGTGACGATCGACACCCGCGGCCCCGGCGGCACCCTGCACGTCCGATCCCGACCGACGCTGAAGCAGTCGCTGCGGCGCGCACTCGGGCACTGAGTCGCGACGCGACGGGCAGGTGGCTAGGGGCTGAGCACGACCGCTGCTTCGGGCGTCGCGACATGGAAGCTGAAGCTCTCCTCCAGGTACAGGCGAACGACATCGGCGTCATGCGCGTCGTAGCCGATCGCCAGGTCCTCGCCTGAGTCGAGCACGAAGTCGCCGCCACGCAGGCTCAGCAGCACGCCGCCCTCCACGCCCGGCGCCCACACGATCGGGCCGCCGATGATCTTGCGCAGGTGCTTGAACAGTGGATAGCCGCCGGGCTCGGACGCCTCGGAGGCGTGTCGGTACTGCTCGGGGCCCAGCGCCAGCCCGTACGGCCCGGCGATGCCGCTCTCCAGCAGCAGCTCGACGGCGGCCGCCACCCGCCGCAGGTACCCATCGGCGGCGGCGCCGAGGCGCGCCCGCTTGTGGGGCGAGGCCGCGGCGATGCCGGCGATTGCGTCCTTCCAGCCGGTGAAGATCGCAACGTTCTCGGCCACCGCGATCCGGTGTGCGGCCTCGTCGAGTGGCGCCAGGTCAACGTCGTCGGCGCCGCGCTCGGCGTCACGCAGCTCGGCCCGCGAGAGCTCGAAGTCGGCCCGCAGCTCGACCAGCGGCAGCACCCGCCGCTGGATCGCCGAAACCCCCTCGGACGGCGACGGAATCGGGCTCACACGGCCGAGGTTGGTGGCCGAGTGCTCCCAGCCGTGGGGGCCGGCGAGGTCGACCAGCCGGCGCGCGGCCAGCGCCGGCTCGAGCCGCGTGCGCGCCTCGTCGTCGAGCATCTTCCAACCCGCCTCGCCAATCGGCGCGAGCGGGCGCAGCAGGTGATTCATGAGGGCACCTCCCTGAGGCTGCCGATGTTCAGCGAACCGTCGCCGGCGTCGGGCTCGGCGGAGGATTGCGCATTCGCGGATGCGACCGGCGTCTGTGCGTCCGCGGGCTGAGCGGTGGTCAGCTCGGTGGGCGCCGCGGGTGACAGATCGTCCAGGAATTCGGCGGTGGGCACGAAGAACAGGTTGCCGGTGACGGCGGTCGAGAAGTCCAGGATCCGATCGTAGTTCCCCGGCGGGTTGCCGATGAACATGTTCGTCAGCATCTGCTCGATCACCTCGGGCGTGCGCGCGTAGCCGATGAAGTACGTGCCGAACTCTCGTGTCCCGACGCGGCCGAACGGCATGTTGAAGCGCATGATCTGCTGCTGCACGCCGCGATCGTCGACGATCGTGTTCAGCGCCAGGTGCGAGTTCGCCGGCTTGACGTCGTCGGCCAGCTCGATGTCGCTGAGCTTCGTCCGTCCGATCGCGCGCTCCTGCTCGGCCACCGGCAGCGCATCCCACGCGTCGAGGTCGTGCACGTACCGCTGCACGACGACGTAGCTGCCGCCGACGAACTCGGGATCGTCGTCGCCGATCATCACCGCCTCGAGCGCTGCGGCGCCCTCCGGGTTCTCGGTCCCATCGACGAACCCGAGCAGGTCGCGCTCGTCGAACGACTTGAAGCCGTGCACCTCGTCGACCACCTGCGCGTACCCGAGCAGGCGGCTGCCTAGCCGCTGCGCAAGCTCGAAGCACAGGTCGAGACGATGCGCACGGATGTGGAACAGGAGGTCCCCGGTGGTCGCGACCGCCGTGTGACGGGCGCCCGCGAAGCCCGAGAACGGGTGCAGCCCGGCCGGCCGCGGCGGTCCAAGCAGGCGGTCCCACAGCTCCGAGCCGAGTCCGACGACGCAGGTCAGATCCCCGTCGGGGATGCGGAAGCCGACCGACCGCCTCAGACCGCTGACGTCGGCCAGAAGCTCGCGGACGGCCTGCTCGGCGCCGGCGTCGACCGTCAGCACGAGGAAGATCGCCGCCTCTGTGAGCGGCGCCAGCACGGCCTCGCTCCCGGTCGCCGGGGGTACGTTTCGGATCGGCTCCGTCACCGGTCGGTTTGTACAGGACGGCAGCGCTGCGTGCGAGCTGGCCGGAGCTCCAGGAGCGATCAGTGGCCGCGGATGCGCGTGATGCGTAGCCGCAGCGGCACGCAGTACTTCGCTGCGAAGCTCTTCGGCGTCTCCCCGATCTCCTCGATCTCAGCGCCGTACTTCGCAAGATAGTCGGAGTTGGCGTCCGCCGATGGTGCCTCGAGTTCCTCGGCTGCCGTGCACGACAGCACGACGATGTCGCCGCCACGCCCGTCGCCGCCAAAGTTGAGCGCGACGTGGGCATTGGCCGCGACGTTCCGCACCCGGACCGACAGCATGCTGTAGACCAGCACCGACTCAGCACCATCCCACAGGAACCACACCGGACTTGGGATCGGCTCGCCGCTGCGCGAGACGGTGGTCAGCCACACGACCACGTCATCGCGGAGGTGGCGCGCGACGCGCGCGCCGAACTCGCTGGCCTCGTCGATCATCGCAAAGGACGATACCCTCACGCGCCAGCTCGACGACATCGCGCGTGTGCCGCCGACGGTGCAGGGACGGGTCGCTTCCAGGTCTGAAGAGCCCGCGCGGTTGAGCAGATCGCGCTGCAGGTCGGGATCGTGCTCGTCGTAACGCAAGGCGGAGCGGAGCTAGATTCAAGCTGGATCAGTCGAGCGGAGGACAGAGAGATGGCACGTTTCGCGGTTGCCCAGCTTGATGCGATCGAGGAGATCGACGACGGGCGGTGCCCGTTCCGGCCGGTGCGCCACCACTTCGGGATCATGACCTTTGGGGTCAACGCGATGACCGCGCGCGCTGACGGCGACCGGCTGATCAACGAGCACGCGGAGGCTGAGCCCGACTCGGGTGAGGAGCTGTACTTCGTCGTCTCCGGCGACGCCAGCTTCGAGCTGGACGGAGCGACCCACGACGCCCCGGCGGGGACGTTCGTGCACGTCCCCGCAGGCGTCAGACGCACCGCGTTCGCGCGCCAGGCCGGCACGACCGTGCTAGCGATCGGCGGAGGTCCGGCCGGCAAGCCCTACCAGCCCAGCGGCTGGGAGCTGTTCGCACCGCTGCTGGCGCTGTTCGAGTCAGGTGAATACGAGCAGGGCGCCGATCGTGCCCAGGCGCTGCTCGCCAACGATCCGCCCTACGCGGCGGTGTACTACAACACCGCCTGTCTCGAGAGCCGCGCGGGACGCGTCGACGCGGCGCTCACACATCTGCGACGGGCCATCGAGCTGTCGCCACCTCTCGCAGAGCTCGCCCGACGCGACGACGACCTCGCGGCGCTACGCGAGCATCCCGCTTTCACCGAGATCGTCAGCAGCTAACCGTCGCCTCTCAGCGCGCCAGCAAGAGGCTCCGCAGCCGACCGCCGCCTCTAGCGCGCCAGCGAGAGGCTCCGCAGCCGACCGTTGCTCCGGACACCCGGTGACCGGGCGGGCGGGGCAGGTCCCGGCGCTGTACGACGCGCTCTGCCTCCGCGACCCAAGCGGTCGCCAGTGGACCTACATGCCGTGGGGGCCGTCCGACGATGCCAACCAGTTCGCGGCCGCCCGCCGGCTCGGGTTCGTCTATGAGGGGACGTGGCGCAAGGCGACGATCTACAAGGGGCGCAACCGCGACACCGCCTGGCTCGCGATGACCGACACCGATTGGATGGTTCGCAAGCGCGCGATCTCAGCTTGGCTGCACCCCGCCAACTTCGATGCAGACGGCCGGCAGCGCTCCGCGCTGTCTGCCCTCACGGCGCTCAGCAGCTCGGAGAGGGCGACTCCGCCCCGGGCTGCGACTGCCGCTTGCGCAACCGGTCCATGAGCAGCGGCGGGAGCAGGCCGATGACTAGCAGCCCGGCGAGAATCAGGGCTGCGTAGAGCAGCGGGCTCTGGTGGCCGAGCTGCGACGGTGGCACGAACCCGATGGCGAACGCGGTTACCGACGAGACTCCGCCAACCAGGCACAGCAGGCCAAGGTTCCGGGCTCTGTATCCGCGCGGGTGGTCCGGTTGCCTGCGGCGGAGGCGCCGGGCGGAGATGAACATCAGCACGTACATGATCAGGTAGACCTGCGTGGCCATCGCAGTGAAGATCCAATACGCGCGAGAGATCGTCGGGATGACCGCATAGAGGAGGGCGATGACCGTGACCGCCACACCTTGCGCGCCGAGAATGTGCACCTCTATGCCCTCGTGGTTCACCTTCTGGAAGTAAGCTGGGAGGTAGCCCTGCTCGCGCCCGATCCTGAGGAGTCCCTCGGACGGGCCGTCCAACCACGCGATCATCCCGGCCAGTGCGCCGACAGCCAGCGCGATTGCGATGATCGGTACGGCGAAGGAGACGCCGAAATGGGCGAACAGGCTGTTGAATGCCTGCATCACGCCGGCGGTGAGGCTGATGTGGCTCGAGGGAATCACCCACGCGATCGCGAGCGTCGGGAAGATGAAGATCGCCAGGACGAGCGCCATCGCGACGAAGATGGCTCTCGGGTAGTCCCGCCCCGGGTTGTGCAACTCGTCGACGTGAACGGCGGTGACCTCGACGCCAGCGTAGGTGAAGAAGCTGTTGACGACCAGGACGATGCTCGCGAACCCGTGCCACGGAGGGAGCGCGTGGTGCACGTTCATCGGCGCCGCCGACACGTTCCCCTGGATCAGGTAGATCACGCCGAGGATCACGATGATTGCACCCGGGATCAGCGTTCCGATCAGCGTTCCGCGCGAAGCCAGTCGCGCCGCAAGCGAGGTCCCGCGCGCCGAGACCAGCACGCCGGACCAAAACAGGACGATGATGATCGCCGCCGTGTAGACGCCGTTGCTTGCCAGGCGCTGATCGATGACATAGGCCAGCGTGCTGCCCACGTATGCGAGCAGCGCGGGGTAGTAGAAGATCGTCTGGGAGAACTCGCACCACACCGCGAGCAACCCCATCGACGGTGAGATGCCCTCGCTCACCCAGTTGTAGACGCCGCCCTGCCACCCTGAGGCCAGCTCTGCGGCGACCAGCGAGACTGGCACGAGAAACACGAGGGCCGGGAGGACGTAAAGGGAGACTGAGGCGAGCCCAAACACCGACGTCGCCGGCGCTGATCCCAGGTAGCCGACCGAACCCACAGTCATCATCGCGAGCGCCGTCCAGGAGATGAACCGGGCCGCCGGGCCCGCGGCTGCAGCGACCGGACCACCGGCTGTTGCGATCGGGCGGCGCTTGTCTCTGGGATGACGGCGTATGCGTACCCACACGCGCGGGAGTATGTCGGCGGCGCGGACGTCCTCTGATTTACAGCCCCAGTCAGCTTTGGACGGCTGCGGCGACTGCCGGCGCCGGCACTTGCGACTGCTCGCGCTCCTCCCGGGACCTCGCGCTGACCGGCCACAGCAGCAGCACGACTATGGCGACGGCCGCCCCGGTGTCCTGCAGGGCGGCCGCTTCCCAGGATGGAAGATGCAGCATCAGGGCTTCGGCCGGGTAGGCGATTCCGCCTGCCCAGTACGGCCAGGGCGGACCGAGCAGCGCGAGTGAGACTGCAGCAATGACCAGGCCGCGGCGATTCCGGCATGCCAGCCCGCCCACGACCCACACCGCAATCCAAACCAGATGGTGCAGCCATGCGATCGGCGACAGCAACACCTCACCTGCGCCGACAAGCGCCATCGCGGAGACGATGTCGTCGCGCGTCGCGGGCAGTCGGCGCACCAGCACAGCGACCACGACGAGCGACGCGATGACCATGACCACCGTTCTTAGATCGCCAGCCGGAAGCGCCCTGAGGATGACACCGTGCAGCGACTGGTTGGTCGGGTAGGTCGGCGAGCCGATGCGCCTGGTGTCCCACAGAACAGACGTCCAGTACTGCTTGGACACATGCGGCTGCAAGGCAGCAGCCACGCCGGTCGCGGCGGCGAACGTACCTATGGCGACCGCTGCTGCACGCCATCGTCGGGTCAGCAGCAGCCAGAGCACGAACAAACCCGGCACCAGCTTGATGGCGGTCGCCAGCCCGATCAGCAAGCCCGCGCCACGACGAACCCGCAGGACGAGGACGCAGTCCACCACGCACATCGCGTCGACGACAAAGTTCACCTGACCGAAGGAGAGATGGTCCAGCACCGGGGACGTGGCGGCGACCACGATGGTCCCTGCTGACCACAGCACGAGCGCTCGTCGGCGTCTGTTCTGTGCGGGCCAAAGCCACGTCGCTGCGGCGGTCAGGATGAGCAGGAGCGCGAGCGACATACCGGTCCAGAGAACGTCGAGCAGATGTTGGGAGATCAGCGAGAGCGGTACCGCGACCAGCGCCGCGAACGGCGGGT
>JASHQV010000375.1 GCA_030038955.1 Solirubrobacteraceae bacterium | reverse complement strand
GCTCGATCGAAGCCGACACGGGGGTCAAGCCCGAGTGGGCCGCGGAAGCGTTCAGCGACCTCGACGCCGACGTGCGCCAGTCGATCGCGCGGATCGAGGCATCCCCGTTCGTCCCGGTCAAGGATGCGATCAGGGGGTTCGTCTACGAGGTCGAGTCCGGGCGCCTGCGCGAGGTGGTGTGAGCGCGCTAGAGCGGCACCAGCACGAGGCGTCGCGACCGCGATCAGCCGCTCGCCGACACGGTGCGTGCCGCCAATGAGGCGATCTCGACGGTGGTCTCCACCCCCAGCGTGGGGACGTCGAGCACCAGGTGGTAGAGCGACGGATCGTTGATCTCGACTGCGTAGAAGCGCCGCACATACTCGGCGTGAGCGCCGTCCAGCCGGCGCTGCGCGGCCCGCGCGGTGTCCTCGTCGACGCCGCCGAGCGCCATCGCCATCCGGATCCGCGCCTCCGCCCGACCGCTGAGGCGCACCCGCAGTGCCGTGCGAACATCTCGCAGCGCCACGACCGCGCCGCGGCCGAGGATCACGCCGCGACCGGTGGCGGCATGCTCGCGAATCACCTCCTGCGAGGCCCGGTGGAAGTCCTCGGCGGTCACCAGCTCGGGCGCGGTCGGAGCCGGCAGCACGCTCTCGGCGATGGCGAAGCCGGCCAGTAGCCGTTCCAGCAGGCTTCGACCGGCTGCCGGCTCGTCCTCCTGTTCGATCGCCTCCTCGAGCGGGACGTCGAGTCGCTCGGCCACCGCGACCGGGATCCCACGATCGACGAATGGCACGCCAAGACGCTCGGCGAGCTCGCGTCCGACGCGACTGCCACCTGCTCCGTATGCGGCTGAGATCGCGATCAGCGTCATCGCTCACGGCCGCCGGCTGTTGCCCGCGCGGTCATCCGCCGGCGGATCGGTGGATGCAAGTGGGTCTATAGGCATATTTTCATCCACAGATGCTTGCCTGGGGCTGCCGAGGGCGGGCCAAGCCGGCGCTGCTGAAGCTGCTCGACGACGAGCGCGGCACTGTCGCCGTACGCAGGGTGTAATCATCTTTACAATGCAGCGCGTGTCGCCCGAGGGGCTGGGTACTGAGAGTGCCGTGTCGGCTTCGGTGGATGCGGTCCCGGCGAGCTCCGCGACCGCGAGGCCGTGCCCTGCCTGGCGCCAGGCGGGCCGACTCGCGCTGGCGCGCGCGAGCGACCGCCTGCTCGCGTTGCAGCAGCCCGGAGGCTGGTGGAAGGCCGAGCTCGAGACGAACGTGACGATGGACGCCGAGGATCTGCTGCTGCGCGAGTTCCTCGGCATCCGCGACACGCAGACGACGTCTCGGGCGGCGGAGCGGATCCGCGCCGAGCAGCGCGAGGACGGCTCGTGGACGAACTTCTGGGGCGGCCCCGGCGAGCTGTCGACCACGGTTGAGGCCTACCTCGTGCTGAAGCTGGCGGGCGACCCGCCGGAGGCCGAGCACATGCGGCGCGCGGCCGCCTGGGCTCGGGAGCACGGAGGCGTCGAGCGGGCCCGCGTGTTCACCCACATCTGGCTGGCGCTGTTCGGGCTGTGGCCGTGGCAGCAGGTGCCGGTGCTGCCCCCCGAGCTAGTGCTGCTGCCGCGCTGGTTTCCGCTCGGGGCCTATGACTTCGCTTGCTGGGCGCGGCAGACGATCGTGGCGATGTCGATCGTGCTGTCCTACCGGCCACAGAGGGCGCTGCCGTTCTCGCTGGAGGAGCTGCGCGGTCCCGACCCGTGGTCGCCGCCGCGCGTCGCCAGCCTCGCGGGGCGCGCGCTGCTGGCGCTCGATCGCGTGCTGCGGCTGTACCAGCGGATGCCGCTGCGACCGCTGCGCGCGGCGGCGCTCGACCGCGCCGAGCGGTGGATCGTCGACCGCCAGGAGGCAGACGGCTGCTGGGGCGGGATCCAGCCGCCGTGGGTGTACTCGCTGATCGCCCTGCACCTGCGCGGCTACCCGCTGCACCATCCGGTGATCGAGCGGGGGCTACGCGGGCTCGACGCGTTCACGATCGAGGACGACCGCGGACGCCGCCTGGAGGCCTGTCAGTCACCCGTGTGGGACACCTCACTGGCGATCATCGCGCTGCGCGACGCTGGCGTCACCGCTTCCGATCCCGCGCTCGTGCAGGCCGCCGAGTGGCTGCTCGACGAGCAGATCCTGAGCCGCGGGGACTGGGCGGTGAGGCGTCCGCAGGCGCCCCCGGGAGGGTGGGCGTTCGAGTTCGACAACGTCAACTATCCCGACATCGACGACACCGCCGAGGTGGTGCTGGCGCTGCAGGCGGTCGACCATCCCGAGCCCGCGCGCATGCGGCGCGCGATCGACCGCGCCCGCCGCTGGCTCGAGGGCATGCAGAGCGCGAACGGCGGCTGGGGCGCGTTCGACGCCGACAACTGCCGCGCGCTCGTGCGCGCGCTGCCGTTCTGCGACTTCGGCGAGGTGATCGACCCGCCCAGCGCCGACGTGACCGCGCACGCGCTGGAGATGCTGGCCGCCGTCGGCCACTGCGACGGCGACGCCGCCGGGCACGGCCTGCAGTGGCTGCTGGCCGCGCAGGAGCAGGACGGCTCCTGGTTCGGACGCTGGGGCGTCAACCACGTGTACGGCACCGGCGCCGCGGTGCCGGCGCTGGTGGCGGTCGGCGTCGATCGCGAAGCCGAGCCGATCCAGCGGGCGGTCGAGTGGCTGAAGCAGCACCAGAACGCCGACGGCGGCTGGGGCGAGGACTGCCGCTCCTACGACGACCCGGCGTGGATCGGGCGCGGCGCCAGTACCCCCTCGCAGACGGCCTGGGCGCTGCTGGCGCTGCACGCGGCCGGCGAGTGCTCGCTGTCGGTCCGGCGCGGCGTCCGCTGGCTGGTCGACAGCCAGCTTCCGGACGGCGGCTGGGATGAGCCCCAGTACACCGGCACCGGCTTCCCCTCGGACTTCTACATCAACTACCACCTCTACAGGCTGGTGTTCCCGATCATGGCGCTCGGTCGCTGCACCTGATGAGCGCGGTCGCCGAGCACACTGGCACGCCCGCGGCGCTGCCGAGCACCGGCGCCGTCCTCGACCAGGCGGGGAGCGAGAACTTCCCCGTGGCGCTGCGCCTGCTCGGCGCCACGACGCGCCGCCGGCTGGTCGCGATCTACGGCTTCGCGCGGCTGGTCGACGACATCGGCGACGAGGCGGCGGGCGACCGCACGGCGCTGCTCGCGTGGGTCGATCGGGAGATCGAGCGCATCTACGGCGGCGCCGAGCCCGAGCATCCGCTGATGCGTGAGCTGGCGCTGACCGTACGCGCGTGCCAGCTGCCCCGGGACGCGCTCGTGCGGCTCGTCCAGGCCAACCGTCAAGATCAGGTGGTGAGCCGCTACCGCACGTTCGAGCAGCTGCTCGGCTACTGCCAGCTGTCGGCGGCACCCGTGGGCGAGCTGGTGCTGCACGTGTTCGGACAGGCGTCGCCCGAGCGGGTGGCGCTGTCGGACCTGATGTGCGCGGGGCTGCAGGTGCTCGAGCACCTGCAGGACGTCTACGAGGACTTCGAGCGCGGGCGGATCTACCTGCCGGGCGAGGACCTGGAGCGGTTCGGCTGCGCCGAGCAGGAGCTGGCGGTGCGCCCCGCAAGCCCGCGCCTGCGAGCGGTGATCGACTGGGAGGCGGACCGCACCGACGCGCTGCTGGACGCGGGCGAGTCGCTCGCACGCGAGCTGTCGGGCCGCGCGCGGCTGGCGATCGCCGGCTTCCTCGCCGGCGGGCGCGCGGCGCTGCGCGCGCTCGAGCGAGACGGCTTCGACGTCTCCCGGCCGCGGCCGCCGCGGGACCGGACGGTCGCCGCAATCACGTTCGCGTCCGCGGTGGCGGGGCGATGAGCGCTGGGGTCGCGGAGCATGTCCGCGGGGAGGACGGTCGGTGAACGTCGCCGCGATCGAGGTCGAGCGCGCCTACCGTGCCTGCGAGCACGCGACCCGCGAGGCCGCCGCCAACTTCTACTACGGCATCCGGCTGCTGCCGCGGCCCAAGCGCCAGGCGATCAGCGCCGTGTACGCGTTCGCACGGCGCGTCGACGACGTCGGCGACGAGCTCGCGCCCGGCGCCGACCAGGCGGAGCGGCTGGCGCGGCTGGCGCGCGAGCGCGAGCTGGTGGCCGCGGTCGAGCGTGATCAGGTTGACGATGTCGACGACGCGGTTGCGGTCGCGCTCGTGCACGCTCGCCGCAGCTTCGAGCTGCCGGTCGATGCGATGTCGATGCTGATCGACGGGGTCGAGCTCGACGTCCGCGGCACCCGCTACGACACGTTCGACGAGCTGGTCGTGTACTGCCGCGACGTGGCCGGCTCAATCGGGCGTCTGTGCCTGCCGATCTTCTGCGGCGGTGGCGGCCCGGTGGCCGCCACCGCCGACGCGCTCGCCGACGACCTCGGCGTCGCGATGCAGCTGACCAACATCCTCCGCGATGTCCGCGAGGACCGCGAGCGTGGGCGCCTCTACCTGCCGGGCGAGGACCTGGAGCAGTTCGGCTGCTCCGAGCTCGAGCAGGCGCCACCCGAGCGGGCGGCCGAGCTGATCCGCTTCGAGGCGGCGCGCGCCCAGCAGTGGTTCGCGCGCGGGCTGCGGCTGACCGAGCAGCTCGACGCCCGCAGCAGCTCGTGCGTGCTGGCGATGACCGGCATCTACCGCGACATCCTCGAGCGCATCCTGCGCGACCCGCTCGAGGTGATGCACCGACGCATCCATCTGAGCGTGTGGGAGAAGGCGTGGGTGGCCGCCCGCTGCCTGGCGAGCGCCGAGGCGGCCGCGGCGGTTCGGCCGCTGGGGCTGGTTCGCAGCGCCGGCGGCGCGGGAGGAGCGGGATGAGCCTGCTGCGGGGAAGCGACATGAGCAGGCGGCGCGTTGTCGTCGTCGGCGGCGGCCTGGCCGGGATCGCGGCGGCGCTCGACTGCGCACACGCGGGCGCCTCCGTGACGCTGATCGAGTCACGCGGACGGCTCGGCGGCGCGGCCTACTCGTTCGATCGCCACGGGATCCACGCCGACAACGGACAGCACGTGTTCCTGCGCTGCTGCACCGCCTACCGGCGGCTGTTGCGCGAGCTCGAGGCCGAGCAGATGGTCACGCTCCAGCCGCGCCTCGAGATCGCCGTGCTGGCACCGGGCGGCCGCCGCACGCGGCTGTGCCGCAGCGGCCTGCCGGCGCCGCTGCATCTGGCCGCGTCGCTGTGCCGCTACCCGCTGCTGCGACCGGGCGAGCGGCTCTCGGTGGTGCGGGCGATGCGGGCGCTGGCGCGGGTCGATCGCGACGACCCGGCGACCGACCAGCGCACGTTCGGCGAGTGGCTGCGCGAGCACGGGCAGAGCGACCGGGCGGTGGAGGCCGTGTGGTCGCTGATCTGCCGTCCGACGTTGAACCTGACCGTCGCCGACGCCTCGCTGGCGCAGGCCGCCCAGGTGTTTCAGGTGGGCCTACTCGAGGCTGCCGACGCCGGCGACGTCGGGCATGCGATCGTGCCGCTGTCGGAGATCCACGACCGCGCCGCCGCGCGGGCGCTCGAGCGCGCCGGCGTCGCCGTGATGCTGCGGCGCGGTGCCACCGCGATCTCATGCGAGCGCGTCGGCTTCGAGATCGAGGTCAGCGGCGCCCCGACGCTGGAGGCCGATGCGGCCGTGGTGGCCGTCTCGCCCGACCGTGCGGCACGGCTGCTGCCAGCCGAGGCTGGCGTCGCGAGATCGTCACTGGAGCGGCTCGGCAGCTCCCCGATCGTCAACCTCCACGTCGTGTTCGACCGGACCGTGCTCGAGCTTCCGTTCGTCGCCTGCGTGCAGACGCCGGTCCAGTGGGTGTTCGACCGCACCGCCAGCGCCGGGCTGAAGTCCGGCCAATACCTGGCGATCACGCTGTCGGCGGCCGACAGGGAGCTCGACATGACCGTCGATCAGCTGCGTGGCCGCTACCTGCCGGCGCTGGCCGAGCTGCTGCCGGCGATCGCCGGCGCCGAGGTCCGCGAGTTCTTCGTCACGCGCGAGCACGCGGCCACCTTCCGGGCGGCGCCGGGGGCGCGGGCGCTGCGCCCCGGCCCGCGCACGCGCGTGGACGGGCTCGTGCTGGCGGGCAGCTGGACCGACACCGGCTGGCCGGCG
>JASHQV010000040.1 GCA_030038955.1 Solirubrobacteraceae bacterium | reverse complement strand
CCGCGCGCACTGACCTGCACCTCGCCATCGCTCAGTACGTACACGGCGTCGGCGGGCTCGCCCTCGCGGACGATCGCGGCGCCGGCGTCGAACGACACGGTCTCGGCCGCGCCGGCGAGGCGCTCGAGCAACGGCCGGCTGGCGCCGGCGAAAAGTCCGAGGTGCTCCAGCACCGCCACCCGCGGCGCCAGCTGGCGGGCGCGCTCGGCGGCCTGGCGGTCGGCTCGCAGCAGCGCCGGCAGCCCCGCCACCGCCAGCGCGGCCGGGGCCGTCGCCATCACCCAGAGGCCGCCGTTCAGCCCCAGCGCGTGGACGACGATCGGGGTCAGCAACGCGCCCAACGTGATCGCGGTCAGCGCGATCGCAAAGAACACCCCGAACACCCTCGCCAGCCGGTCGGGCGTGACCGCCCGCTGCAGCGAGGTGATCGCGAGCACGTCGACGATCAGCGTCGAGGCGCCCCGGAACACCTCGAGCACGACCGCCGGCGCCGGCGAGTGGATCACGGTCAGCAGCGCGGTCGGCAGCGAGTAGCCGAGCGCGCCCGCGAGGATGGTCAGCGCCAGCCGTCCCGAGCCGGCGAGCCGGTCGACGGCGGGCGCCATCAGCACCCCACCGACCCCGAGACCGGCCAGCAGGTAGCCGAAGCCTTCGCCGCCGGTTCCCAGGCGATGGACGGAGACGCCGACGAACAGCACCGTGTCGGTGCCGTAGACGAAGCTGACCAGCGCGCAGTAGGCGACGAGGATGCGGGCCGCCGGCAGGCCGAGGATCGTGCGGAAGCCGACGCTCAGCTGGCGCAGCAGCCCGGCGGTCCCCGCCTCGGTGACGTCGACCGGCCGGCTGCGGGTGCGGATCGTGGCGACGATCGCCGCCGAGAACAGGAAGCTCGCGGCGTTCAGCGCGAACCCCGCGGTCGGCGAGCCCGCGAGCAGCAGCAGCGCCCCGATCGCGGGGCCGGCGATCACCACCAGCTGGTCGATCGTCGCGTTCAGCGCGTTGGCCGCGGTCAGCTCGCCCTCGTCCACGAGACTCGGGATCGTCGCGGTCGTCGCCGGCTGGTAGACGACGCCGGTGGTCGAGGTCAGAGCCGCGAACACGAGCGCGAGCGCCGGCGGCGCGCCGGTCGCGGCGACCAGCGCCAACCCCGTCTGCCACACGGCGCACAGCAGGTCCGATGCCACCATCAGCCGGATCCGCTCGAGCCGCTCGGCCAGCACGCCGCCGTAGCTGCTGAACAGCAGCTGCGGCACGAACCGCACGACTCCCGCCGCTCCGACCCAGCCGAGCGAGTGGGTGCGCTCGAACACGTACGCCAGCAGCACCGTGTTGTACGCCCAGCTGCCGGTCGCCGACACGAGCAGCGCCGTCAACAGCCGTCGCACCTCGCGCTGGCGCAGCACCCCGCGGTAGCGCGCCAGCCAGCCGGGACTGGCCTCCGGCTCGACTGCGAGCGTGCTCACGACGGCGCTTGCATCGGTGAGGCGGGATCATATGGCCTGGCACCGCCGCCGATCGGCTTGCGCCGCCGGCATCGGATGCTCTGGACCACCGCCCGCTTTGTGCATTACGCTGCTTGCAGCATGCAGCCAGGGGGCCTGGGAACGCTGATGGAGGGCCCGATATCCGATGCCGAGCTCGTCAAGGCCTGCCGGGCAGGCGAGGCCGTCGCCTGGACGCTGCTGGTCGAGCGCTTCTCCCGTTACATCTACGCGATCGCGACGCAGGCCTACCGGCTGTCCGACGCGGACGCCGAGGACGTCTTCCAGGAGGTGCTGGCGCGCACCTACGAGCACCTCGATCGCTTGCGCGACGACGGCGCGATTCGCCCATGGCTCGCGCAGCTGACGCGCCGGCTGGCGATCGACCGCCTGCGCGCGGCGGCGCGCGAGCAGGCGGACGAGGAGGTGCTCGATACGCTCGACGAGCGGGTCGGCGCGGAGCTGGCACGGCTCGACGAGGCGCTGACGGTCCAGCAGGCGATGCGCGCGCTGCCCGACGAGTGCCGTGAGATCCTCGACCGCTTCTTCGCTCGCGATCAGAGCTACGCCGACATCTCCGAGGCGTTGCAGCTGCCGATGGGGACGATCGCGAGCCGCATCAGCCGTTGCCTGACGAAGCTGCGCACAGCGCTGGAAGCGTGACCGTGACGCTCGACGAGGAGCTCCCCGCATGGAGCATGCGCCGTGACGACCCGCGGGCGAAGACGCTGCACCCCGGCCTGCCCGCCGGCATCGACCGCGAGTGGGCGTGGGGCGGCTCGACCGGCGAGGGGGTCGCGGTGGCGGTCGTCGACAGCGGCATCGACGCCGAGCACGAGCTGGTCGGCGGCGTCGCCCGCGCCGTGCACGTGCAGTTCGATCCCGACGGCGAGCCCGACGTGGTGGAGGAGTCGATCGGTGACCGGGCCGGCCACGGCACCGCCTGCGCCGGGATCATCCGCTCGCTCGCGCCCGGCTGCGAGCTGTGGGACGTGTGCGTGCTGGGCGCCCAGGCGAAAGGCAACTACGTGGCGTTGGTCGAGGGGGTCGCGTGGGCCGTCGAGCAGGGCTGCCGGGTCGTCAACCTCAGCCTCTCGAGCTCGAAGGCCGAGGCGGCAGAGCTGCTGCACCGCGTCTCCGACGACGCCTACTTCCGCGGGGCGGTGATCGTCGCGTCGGCCCACAACCTCGAGATCCGCTCGTATCCGTGGCGGTTCTCGTCGGTCGTGTCGGTCGCCAGCCATGAGGGCGGGGACCCGCTCGAGTACCTGGTCAACCCCGACCCGCCGGTGGAGCTGTTCGCGCGCGGCATGAACGTCGAAGTCGCCTGGCTCGGCGGCAGCCGGATCGTCGCCGCCGGCAACTCGTTCGCCACCGCCCACGTCAGCGGCGTGTGCGCGCTGATCCTCGGCAAGCACCCCGAGCTCACCCCGTTCCAGGTCAAGAGCGTGCTGTACGCGACCGCGGCGAACACGGGGGCGGCGGCGTGAGCTGGACGGCGAACATCGGAGGCGCGACGTGAGCGACTCGATCAGCGCCGCCGTCGCCGCCGGCGCGCTCGCCGCCGAGGATGCGCACCGCCCGCTGCTGCAGGCGATCGTCGAGGTCGCCCGGGCGATCCTCGGGGCTCGCGCGTCGTCGATCATGTTGCTCGACGACGACGCCGGCGAGCTCGTCTTCGAGGCCGTCACCGGCGAGGGCGAGGGCGAGCTCGTAGGACAGCGGCTGCCCGCCGCCACCGGCGTCGCCGGCTGGGTCGCACAGTCGCGTCAGCCGCTGGTGATCGAGGATGTCACCCAGGATCCGCGCTTCGACCTCGAGGCGGCGCGCCGCACCGGCTACGTGCCCCAGGGGCTGATGGCGGTGCCGCTGATCTACGAGGACACCGTGCTTGGCGTGCTCAACGTCCTCGACCGCCCGCAGCGCAGCCGCTTCAGCCTTGCCGAGATGGATCTGCTGGAGCTGTTCGCCCGTCAGGCGGCGACCGCGCTGCACCTGCTGCTGCAGGCGCGCCGCACGCAGGCGGTGCTGTCGTCGGCCGGCGACGACCTCGTCGGCGTCGCCCGGCTCGCGGCCACCGTCGACGCGCTCGAAGGGAACCGCCGCGAGGCGGCGCTGCGTATGATCGGCGAGCTGGATACCGTCCTGCGGGTGGGGGGGAGACGATCGTGACCTGCCCCACCTGCCAAGCCGAGAACAAGCCAGACGCCAAGTTCTGCAACGAGTGCGGGACGCCGCTGGCGCTGCGCTGCCCCCGCTGCGGGGCAGCACACCGGCCGGACCAGAAGTTCTGCGACGAGTGTGGGCTGGCGCTGGCCGCGACGGGAGCTGCCGGCGATATGGGCAGTGGGCGCGCCGCCACCAGCCCGGAGGCTGGTGGCGGCGCGCCCACACGGGCGGGGACCACCGCCGCGACCGCCGCCCCGGAGCAGGCCGAGCTGCGCCTCGTGTCGGTGCTGTTCGTGGACCTCGTCGGCTTCACCTCGCTGTCGGAGCCGCGCGAGGCCGAGGACGTGCGCGAGCTGCTGGGCCGCTACTTCGAGCAGACGCGGACGATCGTCGAGCGCTACGACGGCACGATCGAGAAGTTCATCGGCGACGCGGTGATGGCCGTGTGGGGCGTGCCGGTGGCGCGCGAAGACGACGCCGAGCGGGCGGTCCGGGCGGCGCTCGAGGTGGTCGACGCGGTGCGGGTGCTGGGCGGCGAGATCGGCGCCGGCGAGCTGCGCGGCCGCGCCGGCGTCGTCACCGGACAGGTGGCGGCGCTCGACAACCCGGGCGAGGGCTTGGTCGTCGGTGACCGCGTCAACACCGCCTCGCGCGTGCAGTCGGCGGCGCAGCCGGGGTCGGTGTTCGTCGACGAGGTCACCCGCCAGGCGACCTCGGCGGCGATCGCCTACGAGGACGCCGGCGAGCATACGGTCAAGGGCAAGACCGAGCCGCTGCGACTGTGGCGGGCGGCGCGCGTCGTCGGTGGCATCCGCGGGGCCGCGCGCGAGCAGGGGGTGGAGGCGCCGTTCGTCGGCCGCGACGGCGACCTGCGGCTGCTCAAGGAGCTGTTCCACGGCGCGCTCGAGCGCCGCTCGGCGCGGCTCGTGGCGGTGTTCGGCGAAGCCGGCGTCGGCAAGTCACGGCTGTTGCGCGAGTTCACCAACTACGCCGACGGGCTCGCCGGGACGGTGCTGTGGCACGAGGGGCGCTGCCTCTCCTACGGCGAGGGCGTCACCTACTGGGCGCTCGCCGAGATGGTCCGCCAGCGGATGGGGATCGCCGAGGAGGCCGGCGTCGGCGACGCCGCCGCGAAGCTGGCGGCCGGGCTCGAGCGGTGGATCCCGGACGCCGCCGACCGGGAGTTCCTGACCCCGCGCCTCGGCGCGCTGCTCGGCATCGAGCAGCCCGGGCTGTCCCGTGAGGAGCTGTTCGCCGGCTGGCGGTTGCTGTTCGAGCGGCTCGCCGCGCACCAGCCGGTGGTGCTCGTGTTCGAGGACGTGCAGTGGGCGGACGAGGGCCTCTTGGACTTCATCGAGCAGGTGCTCGACTGGTCTGCCTCGAGCCCGATCTTCATGCTGCTGCTGTCACGACCCGATCTGTCCGCGCGGCCGCAGGGGTGGCCGGCGGGACTGCGCGCCGCCACGGTGCTGCCGCTCGAGCCGCTCGCGGACGACGCGATGCGGGCGCTGCTGCACGGCGCCGTCGACGGGTTGCCCGCCGCCGCCGCGGAGCGGATCGTCTCGCAGGCCGAGGGCGTGCCGCTGTTCGCGATCGAGACGATCCGCGCGCTGGTGGACCGCGGCGCGGTCGGCGAGCACGATGGGCGGCTCGTGCTCGAAGGCGAGCTCGGCGAGCTCGACGTCCCGGCCACGCTCGGCTCGCTGCTCGCCGCCCGGCTGGATGCGCTCGAGCCGCGCGAGCGCCGGCTGGTCAAGGCGATGTCAGTGTTCGGCGGCGGCTTCCCGCGCGGCGCCGCGGTCGCGCTCGGCGACGTTCCCGAAGCGGATGTCGAGGCGCTGCTGGCGAGCCTCGTGCGCAAGCAGGTGTTGGTGATCCGCTCAGACCGGCTGTCGCCGGACCGCGGGCAGTACGCGTTCGCCCAGGGCCTGCTGCGCACGGTCGCCCACGGGACGCTGTCCCGCCAGGAGCGCAAGTCGCGCCACCTCGCCGCCGCCGAGTACCTCCGGGGCGCCTTCTCGAATGACGGCGAGGAGGTCGCCGAGGTGATCGCTGCGCACCTGCTCGAGGCACACCGTGCCGCCGGCGACGACGACGCCGAGCAGCTGCGCGGGCAGGCGGTGGCGGCGCTGCGACGCGCGGCGGAGCGCTCCGCGACGGTCGGCGCCCCCGAGACCGGGGAGCGTTCGCTGCGCACGGCGATCGGTCTCGCCGCCGATCCACACGAGCGAGCCGAGCTCAGCGCCAAGGCCGGCGAGATGGCGCTCGAGGCGGGACATGGCGAAGCGGCGCTCGAGTTGCTGACCGAGGCGACGGACGCCTATCGGGAGCATGGCTCCACGGGCCAGGCCGCCCGCGTCGCTTCGGGCGTGGCGATGGCGCTGATCAGGCTCGGGCGCAACGAGGAGGCGGCGGAGCGGATTCGCGCCGCGCTCGAGGTGCTGGCCGGGGAGTCGCCGGACGCCGACATCGGTCAGCTGCAGCTGAGACTGGGATTGGCGCTGAACCGGCTTGGCCGTCGCAAGGAGGCGGTGGTCGCGGTCGACGAGGGACTCACGATCGCCGAATCGCTACGACTGCCTGATCTGCTCAGCACCGGCCTCACCACCAAGGGAGCCATGTACATACACCTCGCGCGGATCGAGGAAGCGCGACTGCTGCTCGCCGGAGCCGCCGACGTCGCCCGCCGTTATGGCAAAACGGCGCGTTTGAGCGCGGCGACGGGCAACCTCGGCAACGTGTCTATGGAGTGGGATCTGCCGGACGCCACCGAGCAGCTTGATGCAGGACGTGAACTGGCGGTGAGGCAGGGCAATCGATATCTGGCCAACACCGGAACCGGAAACCTGATGGCCGTCCACCTGTTCCGGGGCCGCTGGGAGGAGGTCGAGCGGCTCGGCGCCGAGACGTTGACCGCCGCCGAGACCGATGCCGGCTACGAGGACATCTACATCCGCTTCGTCCTGCTCCACGCCCTCCGGGGCGAGCTCGAAGCCGCTCGTGACAGCCTCGCCCACGCCGTCGCCTGGGAACACTCCGACGAGAGCGAGGCGCGGGCGCTGTATGCGACCGCGAACGTCTGGATCGAGCTCGCCGCGGGCGATCACGCGGCGGCGCTCGAACACGGCACCGAACTGACCAAGTGGGCGATCGGGCTGCTCGCCGCTTCGAACGAGAACGTCCGCTTCGCCTGGCCGGCGACGCTCGCGGCGGCGCTGGCGTTGGGACGACTCGACGCCGCGCACGAGCTGGTCGAGCTACTGGCGTCGCGGCCGCCCGGCCACGTGCCGCCCTACCTGAACGCTCAGCTCCAGCGGGGACGCGCACTGCTCGCCGCCGCCGAAGCGCGAGACGACCAGGTCGAGGAGCCGCTGAACGCGGTGATCGCGCAACTGCGCGAGCTCGGCTATCCGTACTGGCTGGCGATCACCGAGACCGACCTCGCGGAGTGGCTGCTCGGGCAGGGCCGGTCCGAGGACGCCGCGCCGCTGCTGGAGGAGGCCGTCGCGGCGCTCGAGCCGCTGCGGGCGGCGCCGGCGCTGGCACGGGCGCAGGCGCTCAGGCATGCCATCCCCGCGCCCCAGGCCGCCTCCGCGCCCGGCTCGCTGACGGTGCCGTCGTGAGCTGCTCTCAGTGTGGCGCCGCGGTCCAGCCCGGGATGAAGTTCTGCCCGGAGTGCGGCGTGCCGCTCGGCGCCCGCTGCCCGAGCTGCGGCGCCGAGCACGTGCCCGGCCAGAAGTTCTGCGCCGAGTGTGGGCAGCCGCTCGCTCAAACGGGTGCCGCTGGCGGTGCGGGGGGTGGGCGCGCCGCCACCAGCCCCCAGGCAGGTGGCGGCGCGCCGGGACAACCCGGCGCTTCCGCCTCGGCCCCGCCTCCGCCGCCGCCGAGCGACGCCGCCGAGATGCGGCTCGTGTCGGTGCTGTTCGTCGATCTGGTCGGCTTCACGGCGCTGTCCGAGTCCCGCGACGCGGCCGACGTCCGCGACCTGCTGGGCAGCTACTTCGAGCAGGCGCGGACGATCGTCGAGCGCTACGGCGGCACGATCGAGAAGTTCATCGGCGACGCGGTGATGGCCGTGTGGGGGGTGCCGGCGGCGCGCGAGGACGACGCCGAGCGGGCGGTCCGCGCCGCGCTCGACGTGGTCGACGCGGTGCGCGTGTTCGGCGCCGAGATCGACGCCCCCGAGGTCCGCGCTCGCGCCGGCGTCGTCACCGGTCAGGTCGCGGCGCTGGACAACCCTGGCGAGGGCCTTGTCGTCGGTGACCGCGTGAACACGGCCTCGCGGGTGCAGTCAGCGGCCGAGCCAGGGTCCGTGCTGGTCGACGAGGTCACCCGCGGCGCGACGTCGGCTTCGATCGTCTACGAGGACGCGGGCGAGCACGTGGTCAAGGGCAAGGCCGAGCCGCTGCGGCTGTGGCGGGCGCTGCGGGTCGTTGCTGGGATGGGCGGCAACCAGCGCGAGCAGGGTCTCGATCCGCCGTTCGTAGGCCGCGACGCCGATCTGCGGCTGCTCAAGGAGCTGTTCCACCAGTCGCTTGATCGCCGCTCGGCGCGGCTGGTGGCGGTGTTCGGCGAGGCGGGGATCGGCAAGTCGCGTCTGCGGCGCGAGTTCTTCCAGTACATCGACGGTCTTGCCGGGACGGTCCTGTGGCATTCCGGGCGGTGCCTGTCCTACGGCGAAGGCGTCGCCTACTGGGCGCTGGCGGAGATGGTCCGCCAGCGCTTCGGGATCCCGGAGGACGCCCCGCCCGAGGAGGCTGGCGACAAGCTCGCCGCTGGGATCGAGCGGTGGGTGCCGGAAGCAGGCGATCGGCAGTTCCTGGCGCCGCGGCTGGGCGCACTGCTCGGGCTGGCCGAGCCGGGGCTGGGACGCGAGGAGCTGTTCGCGGGGTGGCGCATGCTGTTCGAGCGGCTGGCCGCGCACGAGCCGGTGGTGCTGGCGTTCGAGGACCTGCAGTGGGCCGACCGCGGCCTGCTCGAGTTCATCGAGCAGCTGTTGGACTGGTCCTCGTCCAGCCCCATCTTCATCGTCACGCTGGCCCGCCCGGAGCTGGCCGAGCGTCACGGTGGCTGGCCCGCGGGGCATCGCGCGGTCACGATCCTGCAGCTCGAGCCGCTCGACGAGGGCGCGATGCACGAGCTGCTGACGGGCGTCGTCGACGGGCTGCCGCCCGCGGCCGCGAGCCGGATCATCGCCCAGGCCGCAGGGGTGCCGCTATATGCGGTGGAGACGCTACGCGCGCTGTTGGACCGCGGCATCGTCAGCGACCGTGACGGCCGCCTGGCGCTGGTCGGCGATCTCGGCGAGCTCGACGTCCCCGCCAGCCTCGGCTCGCTGCTGGCCGCGCGGATCGACGCGCTCGAGCCCGGCGAGCGCCGGCTCGTCAAGGCGATGTCGGTGTTTGGCGGCGCCTTCCCGCGCGCCACCGCCGCCGCGCTCGGGGACGTCGACGAGGCGGAGCTCGACCGGCTGCTGGCCGGGCTCGTGCGCAAGCAGGTGCTGGCGATCCGCGCCGATCCGCTGTCGCCGGACCGGGGCCAGTACGCCTTTGCTCAGGGGTTGCTGCGGACGGTCGCCTACGAGATGCTCTCCCGCCAGGAGCGCAAGCTCCGGCACGTGGCCGCCGCCGAGCACCTGCGGCAGGCGTTCCCGAACGCCGGCGAGGAGGTGGCTGAGGCGATCGCCGCGCACCTGCTGGATGCCTACGAGGCGGCCCAGGACGATTCCGACGCCGCCGACCTGCGCGCGCAGGCCGTGGCGGCGCTGCGGCGCGCCGGAAACCGCGCCGCAGCCGTGGGCGCGCCGGAGACCGCCCAGCGTAGCTTCCTGGCGGCGCGGGAGCTGGTCGACGACTCCGCGGAGCGGGCCGAGCTATGCGAGCTGGCCGCCGACATGCTCGTCCAGTTCGGGGAGATCGACACCGCGCTGGCACTGTTCGAGGAGGCTGCTGGCATCCACTCGCAGGCGGGCGGGAGCAGCAAGGTTGCGCGCCTCGCCGCGAAGGCCGGCCACGCGCTGGTCATCCAGGGACGCAACGAGGAGGCGGTCGCTCGCGTCAGCGATGCGCTCGAGGCGTTCGACTCTGAACAGCTGGATGCTGTGGTGGGAGGTCTTCACGCGGTGCTCGGGCGGGCCTACGTCTGGCTAGGCAGGGAGGAGCTTGCCACGCGCGCGTTCGAGCGGGCGCTTCAGATCGCCGAGGCGCTGGAGCTCCCAGACCTGCTGGCGGCAACGCTCGAGGCGAAGGCCAGCCTGTACAGCCGCACCGGACGCGTTCGCGAAGCGCGGCTGCTGTACGACGGCGCGATCGAGATCGCCGAGCCGCTCGGGCTCGGCTTCGAGCTGAACCGGGCGCGCACGAACAGCGGCAACCTGAGCCTGCAGTGGGACCTGCCCGGAGCCGAGGAGCTGTGCAGGACGGCGCTCGATGCGGCCCGGCGCCGCGGCGAGCGCCGCATGGAGACCGTGATCGGGGGCAACCTGCTGACGTTGCTGATTCTGACCGGGCGCTGGGACGAGGCGGCGAGGCTGGGCACCGAGCTGCTCGGCGACAACCCCGGCCGGGCCGGGGTCGAGTTCTTCAATGCCGGCCTGGCGGTCCTGCACGCGTACCGCGGCGAGGCGGCCGAGGCTGCTGCCGCGATCGAGGGGCTGGCCCGCTGGGCGACGGTCGAGGACATCGGTTACAGGAGCCTGCGGCTCGCCGCGATCGCGGTCGTGGCCCAACTGGAGGGACGCACCGAAGATGCGCTGAATGCCGGCGCTGAGCTGCTCCCCGAAACCGTTGAAGTGCTCAGCGCCGCGACCGACGCGGTCCGCATGGCCTGGGCGGAGACGCTCGAGGCGGCGCTGGCGCTCGGCCGGCTCGACGACGCCCGCACGGTGGTCGGGCTGCTCGACGTGCTGCCGCCCGGCCACATCCCCCCGTACCTGCGGGCCGAGCTCGCGCGGGGACGCGCCTTGCTGGCCGCCGCCGAGCGGCGCCACGACGAGGTGGAGGGAGAGCTCCAGGGGGCGATCGACGCGCTTGACGCGCTCGCCTATCCATACCACTGCGCCCGCGCCCGCACCGACCTGGGGCAGTGGCTGATCGAGCAGGGTCGAGCTTCCGAGGCCGAGCCGCTGCTGAGCAGCGCGATCCAGGTGCTGGAGCGGCTACGGGCGCGACCTGAGCTCGAACGGGCGCTCCGGATCGCGGGACGCACGCCGGAGACCGCCGGCAGCACGGCCCGAGCCGGTGGCGGGCGCACAGCAGAAGCGCCGGCCGGGGCCGGCGCTTCTCAAACCGTGATGTAGGCCACGGTCGGGGCTCTACGCCCAGACCAGGGCCCGTCCGGGGGCGGGGCTAGTTGCGACGCCAGCCGTGCTCGTCGCTGGGCTCCTCGTCGTCGTGGAAGCCGTGACTCTTGATGTGCGCCTCGACGTCGTCCTCCTCGTCGTTGCGGCCGTGGCTCTTGAGGCCGTGACTCTTGAGCTCGTGCTCCCCGGTCGACTGGTCGTCCTCGTAGAGGCCGTGACTCTTGACGTGAGCCTGGACGTCCTCGCCCTGATCCTGCTTCGCCTTCTCGTCCATTTGCGCCCCTCCTCTGGGGTGGTGGGGGCCCGCACAACCGTGTTGTCCTCCGGACCCTGAGATCGTTGCCCACCTGACGGATCAAGCGGGCAGAATCTTCCCCCGTGGGCGAAAAACTCTCTCATGAGGCGCAGGTGGCCGCCGCCTGGGCGGTGCAGGACGGCGTACCGGCCGGGGGCGTCGTCACCGGCATCGTCGTCGCGATGGCCGCGTCGCTGGTGTCGGCGGCGGCGGAGCGCTCGCGCGTGGCCTGGTCGGGGGCGCCGGGCGCGGTCGGGCAGGC
>JASHQV010000374.1 GCA_030038955.1 Solirubrobacteraceae bacterium | reverse complement strand
AGCTGGCGCCTCGGCGCCAAGCATCCGGGGCATGTGACCGTGATCGCGGCGCACGCTGCGAGCAGCCAGCAGGGTGCCTACACCGCCCGCGCCGGGGTCACCGCGCTGAGCCAGCGCGTCAGCTTCGGCTCCACCGGCCGGTTCGTGCAGCTGATCCAGCAGCGCCTCCGCGCGCTGCACTTCTACGTGCCGAGCTCTGGCGTCTACGACCAGCACACGGGTTGGGCGGTGGACGCCTACCACCGGATGCTGGGGTGGGGAAGCTCGGACATGATCGGGCCGGCCACGACCGCGCAGCTGCTGAACGGCGTTGGCGTCTTCCATGTGCGCTTCCCGCACCAGGGCCGGCACGTCGAGGCGGATCTGTCCGACCAGCTGCTCGCCCTCGTCGATGGCGCCAGGGTGCAGTGGATCTACCCGATCAGCTCGGGCAAGCCGTCGACCCCGACGATCCTCGGATCCTTCCGGGTCTACCGCCGAACGCCCGGATACTTGCCTGATGGCATGTATTACTCGGACTTCTTCATTCGCGGGTACGCGGTGCACGGCTACGACCCCGCTCCCAACTATCCGGCCAGCCACGGCTGCCTGCGCCTGCCGATCATCGACGCGATCTTCGTGTACAACTGGCTGGCGCTGGGCGACTGGGTCGACACGTATTACACTTAGCGACTCGTCGAGGCCCTGGCAGCATGTCGTTTCCGCGTCTTCCGCCACCCCCACGCCCGGGCTCTGAGGCCTGGGACGCCGTCCGGGCTGTGGACGCGCAGGAGGGCTTTGAGAAGGCCGTCGAGCAGCGGACGGCGTTGGACAGCGAGGACGGATTCTCTGAGCCATCGCGTCGGCGTGGCATCGTGGATCGCATTCGCAGTGTCTTCCAGGGTGGCGACTTGTCCGCGCGCCAGCCGGAAGTGGACGTCGGCTCCGAAGACGCGTGGGAGCGCGAGCGTAAGCACCGCTGGGAAGACGAGCAAGGCCAATCGAACTAGGACTCGGCGGCGCACCTAGGATGCCCGGGGCCGCCGGCGGCCCTAGGATGCCCGGGGATGTCCGAGGGACGCTCGCCGATGCCCGTGCCGCTGGCCCGGGCCGCCCGTGAACGCCTGCTGCAAGCGCTGCGCCGGCACGCGCTGGTGATCGGCGAGGTGGTGCTGACCAGCGGCCGCACCGCTCAGTACCTGGTCGACGCGAAGCGGGCAATCCTGCTGCGCGAGGGCTTCCTGCCGCTCGCCGAGCTGGTCGCGGCTCAGGCCGTCCAGTGGCGCGCGACCGCGGTGGGTGGGATGACGATGGGCGCCGACCCGATCGCCTGCGCGGCGCTGGCAGGCGGCGCCGACGTGAAGGCGTTCTTCGTCCGCAAGGAGGCCAAGCAGCACGGGCTTTCGAGGCGGATCGAGGGGCCGCTGCTGGAGCCGGCTGATCGCTGCATGCTGGTCGAGGACGTGGTCACCACCGGCGGCTCCACGATCCGCGCCCTGGAGGCGCTGCGCGAGGAAGGCCACGAGGTGTGTGGCGTGCTGGCGATCTGTGATCGGTTGGCCGGCGGCGGCGCGGCGATCGAGGCGGCGGCGGGCGCCCCGTTCGTCGCGCTGACGACGATCGACGAGGTCTACCCCGAGCGCCCGGACCGATAGGGCCAACCGCCACCTGGCGCCACTACAAGCTGCGGCAGCGGGCGGTGCGCTGGTGCAGCGCCTGAATCAGCCAGCCGCTGCCGGCCGCCGGGTACGGCGTGATCAGCACGATCGGGCGAGTGCTGGCGATCGCCGGACCGTACTTGAAGCCGATCGTGGCGACGTTGTCGCGCAGCGTCCAGGCGACCATCGACTGGTACTCGAGCCGGGTCAGCGGCTCGCCGCAGCCGTGAAAGCGCGCGGGTCCACCGACGCCGGCGACCTCCGAGGCGAGCAGGTTGATCGTGCGCGTGCGCAGGCGCTGATGGCCGAGGTCGTGCCGCTCCCAGCGGGCCTGGTAGACCACGGCCGGGATCACGCTGAGGACCAGCGCGGCGGCCACGGCCGCCGCGCCCACCCCCACCGGCGTCGCCAGCCGCGGCGGGTCGATCAGCAGCCGCCCGACCCCGATCCCCGCGACCACCGCGAGCAGCCCGGCCGGCTCGAACATGTACCGCGGAACACCGGGCCAGCCGTGGATCACGAAGGCGATCTCGATCGCCATCCACAGCACGATCGCGCCGGCGAGCGCCAGCGTCGTCCGGTCGCGACGCCAGACGGCCAGCACGATCGACACCAGCGCCGCGACCTCGAGCCCGTGAGGCATCAGGTCCAGGTACCGCCCGATCGTCCCGAACACGAGGTCGTGATGCAGGCGTCGCCCCGAGTAGAAGGCGTTGTCCGCGGCCACGAACGGGCTGCGCGAGGTCAGCGCCGGGATCCCGAACCACAGCGCGACGATCACCACCCAGCCGCCCACGAGCCACCGCCGCATGCCCGGCACCGAGCGCCACGCCCAGAGCGTGTAGAGGCCGGTGAACGCCCACATCTCCGGCCGGCCGAGGCCAGCGAGCACGGCGAGCGAGAAGGCCCAGCGGTAGCGCCGGCACTGGTGGCAGTCGATCGCCGCGAGGCACAGCGAGACGATCATCGGGTCGGACTGGTCCGACAGGATGTAGTGCCAGTACTGGTTGATCAGGTAGACGGCCAGGCCGGCCGCGATCGCCACCGCCAGCGCGACCCGGCGCCGCTGCGGCCGCGGGTCGAGCACCCGGTAGGTGATCCGCGCCGCAAAGATCAGGCCGCTCAGCGAGATCGCCACCGACGTGACCATCCACAGCCACAGCTGGTAGTGGCCGGCCAGCGCGTACGGAACCGTGAACAGGAATGGCAGCGGCTTCCACGAGGGCGCCGCGTTCGTGTTCAGCGTGCCGGTCAGCGCCTGGTGTCCCCACACCAGCCAGCCGTACGGATCGAAGCCGGGACGCGTGTTGAGCAGCCGCACGACCCCCAGTGCCACCAGCAGCAATGCCACCGTCCCGGCTGGCCAGGGATGGCGGCGGATCAGCTGTCGGAGGTCGCGCGGGGAACTGCTGGAACCTGGTCGCCTGCCCTCGCCCGTCGGCGGAGGCTGAACGTGTTCGAGCGTCGACTGAGCCACGGCCACGCCGGACGGTAGCAACGCTCAGATGAACGCCAGGTTGGGAATCGGAGCGGCCAGGCCGCCATCCGGCCGCGACCATCCCCGGATCGGCCATCTCCTCAAACCTCGCTCGCGCCGCGAAATCCCTGCTCAGGCGATGAGGAGTCAGTCGCCTGGCGCCTTACGGTGTGTTCGTGATGTCCGGAGAGCCTCCATGAGGTCGCCCAGGTACTGCTCACAAGAGCCCAGACCGCACCTCGGCCGCGACCAAGACGCCTCTGCACGACGACCGGCGGACCCGCGTCGACGCCGCGGCCACGCGCAGCAATCCCGCGCACCAGGCGCCTCGGTCACTGCTCGACGAGCGCCACAGCCTCATGTGGCGCGGGACCATTGCCGGGACGCGTCATGCGGGCGGAGACTCCTCGAATCACCGCAGTGCGGGCGCCGTGTGACGTTCGTGTGACGGCGGCCCGCGAGGATTTTCACCTGTATCTCTACGCCTTGCGATTGGAGGCAGGTATGTCGGCGGGTTCGGGTCTGAGAGCGGTGCTGAAGCGGCGTACAGGCGGGCGTGTCGGGGTGGTGGTCGCGTCGCTGGCGGTGCTTGCGGTGCTGCACGTCTCGGCGGCGGCTGCCGCGTCGCTGTCGTGGGCAAGCCCTGTCGACGTCGACGGCACGAAGGGCATCGACAGCGTGTCCTGTGCGTCGGCGTCGCTGTGCGTGGCGGTTGACGCTGACGGGAAAGTGGTCACCTCGACCGACCCGACCGGCGGCAAGTCGGCGTGGAGTGCGCCCGTCGACGTCGATGGCACGACCAGGCTGTACGGCGTGTCGTGCCCGTCGGCGTCGCTGTGCGTGGCGGCCGGCGCCGTTGGAAAAGTGGTCACCTCGAGCGACCCGACCGGCGGCGCGTCCGCGTGGAGCTCCCCGGTCGACGTTGACGGCACGACCCCGCTGTTCGACGTGTCGTGCCCGTCGGCGTCGCTGTGCGTGGCGGTCGACTACCACGGGCGCATCGTCACCTCGAGCGACCCGACCGGCGGCGCGTCGGCGTGGAGCTCCCCGATCGAGGTTGATTCCTCGGGTTTCCTAGAGGGAGTGTCGTGTCCTACGGCGTCGCTGTGCGTGGCCGTTGACGATGAGGGCAACGTCGTCACCTCGAGCGACCCGACCGGCGGCGCGTCCGCGTGGAGCTCCCCGGTCGACGTCGACGGCACGAACACGATCAATTCCGTGTCGTGTCCGTCGGCGTCGCTGTGCGTAGCGGTTGGCGCCCGCGGGCAGATCGTGACCTCGAGCGACCCGACCGGCGGCGCGTCGGCGTGGAGCGCGCCCGTCGACGTCGATGGCACGAACGGGCTGTACGGCGTGTCGTGCCCGTCGGCGTCGCTGTGCGTGGCGGCCGGCACTGCTGGGAAAGTGGTGACCTCGACCGACCCGACCGGCGGCAAGTCGGCGTGGAGCGCGCCCGTCGACGTCGACACGAACGGGCTGTACGGCGTGTCGTGCCCGTCGGTGTCGCTGTGCGTCGCGGTCGACAACAGCGGCAATGTGGTCGTCGGCTCGGCGAAGGCCACCACGACCACCAAGCCGAAGGCGAGGATCACCAAGGCGAAGATCAGCACCAAGCACCTGACGGCGAAGTTCACGTTCAAGGCAACCGGCAGCGTCACGGGCTTTCAGTGCGCACTGGT
>JASHQV010000039.1 GCA_030038955.1 Solirubrobacteraceae bacterium | reverse complement strand
ATCAGCTCGAATGCGCTGACGATCGGGCATGCGGCGCTGATCTGCGTCGACTCGGAGCAGCTGCAGCAGGCGTGGCTGACGGTCGCGGCACTGTCGTTCGAGGCGATCGCCGCGGACCCCGTCGTGTTCGACGAGCGTGTACAGGTCGCACACGGGGCGTCGGGCCAGACG
The DNA here is from genome assembly GCA_030038955.1 of Solirubrobacteraceae bacterium. Classification (GTDB taxonomy): domain Bacteria; phylum Actinomycetota; class Thermoleophilia; order Solirubrobacterales; family Solirubrobacteraceae; genus Palsa-465. The sequence goes on along the minus strand of JASHQV010000039.1, from coordinate 4,639 downwards.
GCCGTCGCCGCTCGCATGCGCGAGCTGCTGCGCGGTGCGGCCCCCGCCGGAGACGCGACCTCCGACAGGCACGTTCAGGATCCGTATCCGTTTCGCGTGCTGCCGCAGGTGGATGGCGTCGCCACCGAGGCGCTCGAGACGCTCGAGCGGATCGTCACCGGCGAGCTCGGCGCCCGCGCCGAGAACGCGCTGATCGACGGCGGCGAGGCGCTGCCGAACGGCAACTTCCACGCCGCCAGGCTGGCCGCGGCGCTCGATGTGCTGCGGGCGGCATACGCGCAATCCGCGTCGCTGATCGCTGCCCGCGTGAGCACCCTGCTCGATCCGCGGCTGAGCGGGCTGACGCCGTTCCTCGCTGAGCGCCCCGGAGTCGACGCCGGGATGATGATGCTCGAGTACACGGCTCACGCCGCCGCAGCGGAAGTACGCCTGCTGGCCACGCCGATGGCCACCCAGGCCGTGTCAGCGTCGCTCGGGGTCGAGTCACACGCCAGCCTCGCCGCGACCGCCGCGCGACGCTCCGCCGAAGCGCTCGAGGCGATGCGGACACTCGTCGCGACCGAGCTCGCGGTGGCGATGCGTGCGCTCCGCCTGGCCGGTCGCACCGCGCGCGGGGCAGGCAGCGCCGAGCTGTTCGCGCGGGCGGTCCAGATGCTGCCGCCGGGCCTCGAGGACCGTGCCTTCGGACACGACGTGGAGCTCGCCGCGACCCTGCTCGCGGAGTGGGTGGAGAATATCCGATCGTGACTTCGCCTGAGAACAGCGCGACGAACGGACGCCCCTCGTTGGTCGACGGGGCCGAGCGGGCGCTGCGCGACTGGCTGGCGCCCGGTCGCCACCGCCAGGGCGACCGGCTGCCGCCGGAGCACGAGGTGGCGGCGATGCTCGGGATCTCACGCGGGACGCTGCGCAGCGCACTGCAGCGCCTGGAGGAGAGCGGCGAGATCGTGCGGCGCCAGGGAAGCGGCACGTTCGTCGGCAGGATGGCGATGCCGAAGGCGTTCGACGAGCGGCTCGAGCGGCTCGAGCCGTACTCGTCGGTCGCGGCCCGGCGGGGGCTGACGCTGGCGGCGACCGACGTCAAGATCGACTATCGGACGGTCGGCGGCGAGGCCGCGGAGGCGCTCGGGCTGGCGGCGACCGCGGAGGCGACGGCGATCACCCGCACGCTGCTCGCGGACGGCGCGCCGATCGCCGTGATGTTCGACGTCGTGCACCCGCAGATCGCGCTGCCGGACGCGGACGCGCTCGAGGCGGCGCTGGCGCACGGCCGGATGGTGCTCGACGTGCTGATCGGGCTCGGCGTGCCGGTGACCTACGCGCGCACGCGGGTGCGGCCGACCGTGTTGACCGCGCGCGAGCGGGCCGGCAAGCTACTGGGCATCCACGGCGCGACCGCTGCGCTCGATCTCGAGGAGCTGATCTTCGCCGGTCGTGACGAACCGGTTGCGTACTCCCGGGATCTGTTCACCCCCGGTGGCTTGCAGGTGACGGTGATGCGCTCGCTCGAGTCACCGCACCCGGCGCCAGTTGCCGCGCGGCGCGGCGCCGGTCGTGACGGTCGGCGTGGCCGCAGCGGGCGTCGACGGAGCGGCGCGCGGTAGGAGGTGATGAGCACAGGTCGCGTCAGCGCCGCGAACCGTGCCGTCGGCTCGGTCGCGAGGGCGACGGCGCTGCTCGACGTGCTGGCCGTCAGCGAATCCGGGTTGGGCGTCAACGAGCTCGCGCGCAGACTCGGCGTCAACGCCAGCACCGCCTCGCGGCTGTTGGCGACGCTCGAGCAGGCGGGTCTGGTCGAGCGGTCTCCAGGTGGCCCGTATCGCCTCGGCCTGCGGCTGGTGGCGCTGTCGGAGCGGGTGCTGGCGCAGCTCGACGTGCGCCAGCTTGCACGACCGCTGCTGACCGGGCTCGTCGAGGCAACCGGCGAGACCGCGACCCTGTCGGTGCCGGGAGGCGAGGAGGCGATCACGGTCGACTTCGTGCCGTCGCCGTCGAGCGTGGTCAGCATGGCGCGGGTCGGACGCCCCAGTGTCTCGCACGCCACCGCCACCGGCAAGGTGATGCTTGCGTTCGGTGGCCCCGGTGGCTCGCCTCGGCCACTGCCGGCGTCATTGCCGGCGTACACGTCGCGCACGATCACCGACCCCGGCTCGCTCGCAGCCGAGCTGGTGACGATCCGTGAGCGTGGCTGCGCCGAGGCGGTCGGCGAGCGCGAGCCGGACCTGGTCGCGCTCGCTGTGCCCGCACTCGGACGTAGCGGCGAGCTGGCGGCGATCCTCGGTATCCAGGGGCCTGCTTCGCGGCTCCCGGCGGCGGTCCGCCGCAGCCTGCGGGAGCCGCTGCTGGCGGCTGCGGCGGGGCTCAGTCGGAGCGTCGGCGGCGGCTGAGGCCCGGCGACAGCTGGGCCCCCCGGGGGGGCGGCCGGAGCTGCGGCGAGGCCGCCCCGGAAGCGGCGGTCGCGGCCGGGGTCAGCTCCAGGGGTAGGGGCTGTGCGAGACGGGGTGCAGGTCGCCGGTGGCGAAGCGCTCGTAGCGGAACGGGTGCAGCAGCGACGAGTGCTCGCCTCCGAGCACGCGGGCGATCTCCTTGCCGACCGCGATCATCTTGTAGCCGTGGTTGGAGTCGGCGGCGACGAACACGTTCGGGCGCATCTGGTCGAACACGGGGAAGTTGTCGACGGTGAACGCGCCGACGCCGCCCGAGCGGGCCTGGCGGTAGCGGCTGCGGGCGCCCTCGAACCGTTCCAGGCAGTGCGACAGCGCCGCCGACCACAGATCCGGGAAGCCTGGGTCGACGGTGCCGGTCGGATACGGGTCGACCGCGAACGTGTGGCCCTGCGGGATCGGCTGGGCGCCGCCCTGCACGGTCTCACGGTCGGGCTTGAAGTACACGCCCCAGGCGTCGTCGGTGATCAGCCTGCCGTCATCGGCGAGCAGCGGCTGATCGGAGTCGACGTGTAGGACCGGCGAGGAAGCGCCGTCGTCGGTCACGAACACGGCCGGGTCGAACTCGGCCTCGCCCTCCTGCAGGTACCAGTAGGTCCACATCGGCTGGTCGGGGACGACGGTCCCGTCCGGCTGGCGGACGTCGAGCCGATCGGGCAGACCGAGCATCGACCAAAGCGTCGCGATCCACGGCCCGACCGCGACGACGACCTGCTCGGCGGCGATCTCGCCGGCGCTGGTCGTGACCGCCGTGACCGCGCCGGCGCCGTCGAACGCGAATCCCTGCACCTCGACGCCGGTGGCGATCTGCGCCCCTGCGGCGCGGGCGAGGTCCGCCAGCCCGAGCATCGACTCGCGATTGAAGCCGTAGCCGCCGGCATGCTCGTGCAGGCAGACGCTCAGCCCCGGCGCGCGCCAGTCGTGGTACAGCGTGCGCATGTGCGAGCTGACCTCGTCGACGCCGACGTGCAGCTCCGACGGGTAGCCGATCTGCTGCTGGCGCTCGAAGACAGCGGCCAGGTCTTGCTCCTGCGCGGCCGGACCGAGCGCGATGTAACCGCTCGGGTGGTAGTGCAGCGCCTCGGGCTCCGACTCCCACACCTCTACGGACGCGGCCATCAGCTCCTGCATGGCCGGCTGGAAGTAGTTGTTGCGGACGATTCCGCAGGCGATCCCGGAGGCGCCGGCGCCGACGCCCGACTTGTCGACGACGAGCACCGGCCGGCCGGCGCGGGCCAGGTGCCAGGCGGTCGACAGGCCGTGGACGCCGGCTCCGATCACCAGGGTCTCGATGGACGGGGGGACACGATCGGGCATGGTGGACGCTCCAAGGATCTATTGCCAATAGCGCATCACCATTGGCCGTAACGCAACAATGCTACAGAGCCACCCGTGCGCTGTCAAGGCTCGGCGCTTGCGGCGGACCTGCGGGCTTGGTATAAAGCTCGCGGTGTACCAATTTGTCCAGTCGGCTGCGGTGGCTGCCGCGCGGTGACGATTGCGGCGTCTCAGCCACTCGACGATCTGACAATCTAGGCTGCCGAGGGACACGGTAGCCACCGGGAAGGAGCGGACATGGCGATAGGCGAGACGGGGATGGTCGAGGAGAGCGAGCACGTATCGCCCGCGACCGTGTTCGGCGGTAACGTCGATACGGTTCTCGCCACCGCGCGGATCAACCCCGCGCCGGCGACGCTGGAAGCGGCGCGCGGCGCGCCCGGGCGAGCGGAGCAGATCGAGCAGCTGACCCGGCGGATCGAGGCGGAGGACATCAGATACGTGTTCTTCCAGCAGATCTCGGTGACCGGGCGCGTGATGGGCAAGGGCGTGGTGTCCGCCTTCTTTCCGCAGGTCGCCGAGCGCGGCTACCAGCTCGTCTATGGCGCCACCGCGAACCTGTTCACCGACCGCTACGGCGACTACATCGGCTTCGGCCCGCACGAGTCCGAGTTGGCCGCGATCGCCGACCTCGACACGTTCGCGGTGCTGCCCTGGGACCGGCGGGTCGCGCGCGTGTACTGCGACTGCTACGACACTGAGACCGGCGAGCTGCTCGACGCCGATCCACGGCAGAACCTGAAGCGGGTCGCCCACGACTTCGAGACCGAGCTCGGCTACCAGTTCCTGATCGGGATCGAGCCGGAGATGATGTGGCTGCGCCGCTCGCAGGACGGCGAGCCGCCAACCGGCGTCAC
>JASHQV010000373.1 GCA_030038955.1 Solirubrobacteraceae bacterium | reverse complement strand
GAGCTCGGCTTCGACGCGCGGGCGCGGGCGGCGCGCGCCGTGATCGCCGGCGAGGGCCGGCTCGACTCGCAGAGCCTGACGGGCAAGGTGCTGGCCGAGGTCGCGACCCGCTGCCGCCAGGCGGGCGTCCCCTGCCATGCGGTCGTCGGGCGGCTGCAGCTCGACCTCTTCAGCCGCCGCATCCTCGACCTCCAGGTAGTGCTCGAGGCCGGCGCCACCGCCGAGCTCGAGGCGGCCGGGCGGGAGCTGGCGGCGCGACTCTGAGCCTCAGTGCTTGACCGCCTCGCGCTGTGACAGCAGACGCTTGACAACATGTCGCTAGCCGACTTATGCTGCCTGCATGGAGCTTCGCCCCCCGAGCTACTTCACGCTCGCGGCACTGATCGACGGGCCATTGCACGGGTACGCGATCATGCGTCGTGCCGCAGAACTATCGGACAACACCGTCCGGGTGACGACTGGCACGCTCTACTCGATACTCGACCGTGCGCTTGCCGAGGGTCTGGTAGTTGTGGGCGGTCCTTACACGGTGTCGGGGCGCGAGCGTCGTGATTACACGCTCACACCTGCTGGTCGCCTACTTCTGCAAGCGGAGACGAATGCGATCGCCCGCGCCGCGAGCGTGGTCGGTGCGCGCCTTCGGGCCACGGGAGGCCTCCCCGCATGACCAGGCGATCAGTTGGCAAGACGGTGGTCCACTTCTATCCCAAGGACGTCCGCGATGCCAGAGGTGAGGAGATTCTGGGGACGCTCTTGGACGCAGGCGATGCCTCGCCCACGGCGTTCGTACGCCAGCTTGTCTCTCTCGCGATCGCGGGCGTCGCCGCGCGATCGCGACAGGCACTGACCGCTACGCCAATCACGATCGCAGCGAACACGGTCTGCTGGATGGCGATCATCGCCACGATGCGTATCCCATTCGGACCCGGACTCCGGCTCCTGCAAGCGCCTGTCCAGATTCCGCCACTCACAGTCCTTGACACCTACCTGCTTCCACTAGCAGTCCTTGCACTGTTCACGCTCGGGCGACGCCGTAGCACCGGAATGCTCGGTCTGGCATGGGTCTACATGTTGATGCGAGAGAACCCGTACAGATCCACCGTCGACGTGATCGAGCTCGTCGTGCCTCTCGCCGCCGGATTCTTGCTCGTGACCTTGCGCCCACGATCGGCGCCTACAGAGTGGCGTTATCTATGGGTGATCCCTGCCGCGGTCTGGGGCGTGCTCCACCTGACCGTCGTCGCCTCCGGGCTCGACGCCCTGGTGCTCAGCGATGCCGGAGTGCTCAGAGCAGTCCTCACGGTCGGCGCGGCCGTGCTCTTTCTGCCGATCGCACCAGCACTCGCCCTCGGCGCCGCGCTAGCGTGCTCAGCTCCGCTGCTCAACGTCAGCTTGCATGCGCACCCAGGGACGCGCCTCTCCTTGCTCGCGTGGACTCCCGTGGTGCTGGCGATGGTCGCCGTCGGCCGGCGTGCAGCCAAGCGCGCATACCACTAGCGTAAGCCGCCCAGATCAAGGGCGCGACGGCTGAGCACCGACACCGATAGGCCCTTAGTGAGCAAACGCCTTGTGGGGGAGAGACTTCGTGCTGGGCAGCGGTCCGTCGAGCGATTCCAGGTCGCTGGTCTCTTCCGTGAGTTGCGTGAGCAGGAGGTCGGCCATGTCCATCGTCATCCCTGCTCGGACCACGATTCGGAGAGCATTCAGATCCTCGCGGTTCGCTGGAAACGAGTAGGCGGGCACCAGCCATCCCCGCTGACGGAGGCGGTCGGATACGTCGTATACCGTGTAGTTGGTCACGTCCTCCTTGAGCGTGAAGGCGAACACTGGTAGCTCGTCGCCACGGGTCAACAGCTGGTATGGGGCAAGCTTCTCGATCTCCGAGGAGAGGTGGGTTGCTACGTCCTGCGCGTTCTGGATCACGCGGCGGTAGCCCTCATGACCAAGACTGAGGAACATGAAATACTGGGCAATTACCTCACTGCCGGGACGGGAGAAGTTCAGGGCGAAGGTCGGCATGTGCCCGCCGAGGTAGTTCACGTCGAAGATCAAGTCCTCGGGCAGCGACTCCTCGTTACGCCAGATCGCCCACCCGACGCCGGGGTAGACAAGGCCGTACTTATGGCCTGAGGCATTGATCGACTTCACGCGAGGGATGCGGAAATCCCATTCCAAATCAGGTTGGATGAACGGGGCAACAAATCCACCTGACGCACCATCGACGTGGATCGGCACATCGAGTCCGGTGTTTGCTTCAAGCTCATCGAGCGCTGTCGACAGCTCTTTGACTGGCTCGTAGCTGCCGTCGAAGGTGGAACCCAGGATTGCCACGACGCCGATGGTGTTCTCGTCACACAGCGCTACCGCCTCTTCCACTCCGAGGTGGTATCGGTCGCCCTCCATCGGGACCAGACGCAGCTCTACGTCAAAATATCTCGCGAACTTCTCCCAACACACCTGGCAGTTCGCGCCCATGACGATGTTGGGATCACCGGTTGGCTTGCCCGACGCCCGCCGTCGCTCCCGCCAGCGCCACTTCATCGCAAGGCCGGCAAGCATTGCCGCCTCACTCGATCCGGTGGTTGAGCAACCGGTCGCTTGCTCCGCTTCGTCCGCGTGCCAAAGGTTGGCAATGATGTTCACGCAGCGGGATTCGATCTCCGCGGTCTGCGGGTACTCGTCCTTGTCAATCATGTTCTTGTCGGCGGTTTCGTCCATCAACCGTGCTGCCATCGAAGGCATCCAGGTGGTCACGAATGTCGCCAAGTTGAGGCGTGCTTGCCCATCGAGCAGCAACTCGTTGGTGAGCAGCTCGTAGCTCACCTGCTCGCCCAGTCCGTGATCGGCTATACGGGAGTGAGGGATGTGGGCGTCCGGCGATTGCTGACGGATCGGCGCCGCGAGCGGGCGATGGGGCCGGTGGTGCTTGGTGTGCTTTGTGAGCGCCATTGTCATGCCTCGATTCCGATGGATACGCGACCCTCGTCGCTATCGCCTTGAGTGAACTTCTCCCAGCACACCTGGGCGTTGACGCCCAGCACCAGGTTGGGACGGTTGGTCGCCCTGCGCGCCTCCTGCATGCGTTCGCGCCAGCGCCACTTCGACGCCATGCCGGCATCGGGCAGTCGGTAGACGGGGGTGTACGAGCTCGGATCCGACACGTGCGTCGCGGCCGGGATCGGGCGCCGGTGCCGTCCGTGCACGACTCGTTGGTTCAGCGGCATGCGGGTCTCCTGTTCTGCCGGGGTTTGAACCTGTGGGTCGAATACACGCGATCGCGTGTATTCGACCCACAGGTCGCACCAGGCCGGGTGTGCCGAAGCACTATCTCAGGTTCGAGCGGCTGGGCGTCTCGGTGCGCCGCCGGGCGGCGGCTCGCACCCGAGCTCGCGCAGGTGGGCGGCGAACGCGGCGCGGTCGCGCTCGGGGACGAACGGCTGGTTGCCGTCGCGCAGCAGCGGCTCGAGGCGCTCGAGCTCGAGCAGCAGCGACAGCTTGCCCGGCGGGTCGTCCCAGTCGCCGACGTCGTAGCGCGCGGTCCAGGCGGCGACTGCGGCGAGCGCCTCGACCTGCAGCGAGTCCTCCCACCAGCGCGAGCGCACGGGCAGCCGGTAGCGCTCGTGCAGCATGCACACGTCGCGCCACAGAT
>JASHQV010000372.1 GCA_030038955.1 Solirubrobacteraceae bacterium | reverse complement strand
TGCGGGACGATCGTGATCTGGCACATACCGCTTGCCTACGACGCGACGCTCAGACACCAGGGGATCCACGATTGCGAGCATGCGATGTTCTTCTTCACGGGCCTGCTGTTCTGGGCCCACGTGGTCGATCCCGGTCCGCTGCGCCGGCGGATCAGCGACCTGGCTCGGACCGCATACGTGGTCGGCGCGATGGTGGTGCAATGGATCTTGGCGCTCACGCTGGTCGTCGTGCAGCACCCGATCTATGGCTTCTACGCCTCCCTGAGCCACCGCCCCGGCGGGATCTCGGCGCTCACCGACCAGCAGCTCGCCGCGGGCGTGATGTGGGTGCCTGGATCGATCCCATACTCGCTGGCCGCCTTCTTCCTTTTCTACAAGTGGCTTGCTCCCGCCAAGCCTGATCAGCTCGAGCCGAGCGCGCGCGGACTTGGCCCCAAGCAGCCGGAGCCGCCGCTGGAACCGTCACCCGCTGCATCGCTCGAGCCGTCGCTACAGCGCGAGCCAGCCGAGGGTGACCGGCCCGCCGTCGTCACCACCATAGTGTCGTGAGTCGTAAATTCGCGAGCAGGATCGGGAGTGGATGGGCGTGGCTGGCGGACGGCGGTGACGCAAGACGTACTGGTGGTACGGCAGTGTCGCCGCCGTCCGCCGGGCGCGGCCAGACGCCGCGAGGCTGCCGTCGAATTTACGACTCACGACACTAGGAGGAACGAATCGCATGACCCTGATTCCGCTCGCCAGCTTCCTCGCCGGCTCGCTGCTGACGATGCTGCTGCCGATCCTCGTGCTGATCGCGCTGGCGATCGCGCTGACCCACGTGGTCAAGCGCGTGCCCGGTGGCGACGCCAGTCAGGCGCGCCGGGCGACGAGCGCCGAGCACGATCCGGTTCACACGGGTCCGCCGGGCGCGGTCGAGGGCTCAGGGCCGAAGTCACCCTCAGTCACCGATCCCCCGCAGCCACACATCTGATCGCGCGGAGCGGCTGATGGAGACGCACAGCTGATGGAAGCGGGAGCGGCGTTCGGGCCGGGTCAACTCCGGGGCCGCACCATGCAGGCTCTCCCGTCGGCACCGGTGGCAGCGAATCCTCCCGAGCTGTGGCGCGACTTCGTCACGCTGACGAAGCCGCGGATCATGTCGCTGCTCGTGCTGACGGCTGCGTGCGCGATGATCGCCGCCGCCGGCGGTCACCCGAGCGCGGTCGCACTGGCAGCGCTGATCGTCGGTGGTGCGCTTGCGTGCGGCGGCGCCAGCGCGCTGAACCACGTGCTCGATCGCGACATCGACCGGCTGATGGGGGCGCGCACGGCGTCACGCCCGGTGGCCGCCGGACGCATCTCACCTCGGCAGGCGGTCACTTTCGCGCTGCTGTTGTCGGTCAGCTCGTTCGTGGTCATGACGGCCTTGACGAACCTGCTGGCGGCACTGCTGGCGGTCGCCGGCGGCGCTTACTACGTGCTCATCTACACCGTCTGGCTGAAGCGCAGCACCGCGCAGAACATCGTCATCGGTGGCGCCGCTGGCGCGCTGCCGGTGCTGTCGGGCTGGGCCGCGGCGCACGGTCAGCTTGGTCTCGGTGCTTGGCTTCTGTTCGCGATCGTGCTGGTCTGGACGCCGCCGCACTTCTGGGCCCTGGCGCTCCTGCTCCAGCGCCACTACGAGGCCGCGGACGTGCCGATGCTGCCGGTCGTCAAGGGGTCTGAGGCGACCGCGCGGCGGGTGCTGGCGTACACGGCGCTGATGCTGTTGGTGACACTCGTGCCGGTGCTGACGGGAACCTTCGGCGCGCTGTATGTCGGCGCCGCAAGCTTGCTCGGGGGCGCGTTCCTGGTGCTGGCCTGGCGGCTCTGGCGGCGCGGCACGGCCGCTGCGGCCAGCGCCGTGTTCCACTATTCGCTGCTGTATCTGGCGCTGCTGTTCGTGGCTGTGGCGGTGGGCGCGACCGTCGGCTGAAGCGCTTCGGATCGCGATCTCCACAATCACCGAGATCGCCGACACACCGCGACCACCACCGCCACAACCACCACCGTCACCGTTGGCGCCTCAGCTGCCGGCGAGCTCCGACACCGCCTCGACCAGCCGATCTACGTCGCCGGCGTCGTTGTACAGCACGATGCTGGCGCGCACCGCACCGCCCGTGCCGCTTAGGCCGAACCGCTGCATCAGCTCGTAGGCGTAGTTGTCGCCGTCCCACACGGCGATCCCACGCTCGGCCAGGCGCCGGGCGACGTCAGCGGGCGGGTGGCCCGCGATCACGAACGAGAGCGTCGAGGTGCGGTCGCGGGCCGCTCCGAGCAGGCGAACGCCCGGGATCCCACTCAGACCCGCGAGCGCGCGGGCCAGCAGCCCGTCGAGGTGCGCCTCGACGGCGCCGAGCGCGCGCAGCACTCGCTGCCGGCGGGAGCCCGGTGCGGTCGTCAGGCCGGCGATCCAATCGACCGCTGCGGTCACACCGGCGAGCAGCTCGAACGCCGGCGTGCCCCACTCGAAGCGGTTGGGCACCGTGTCCGGAGCGGGCGCCAGCTTGGCCGGCATCAGCGTCTCCAGCAGCTCGGGAGCGGCGATCACGGTGCCGGCGTGCGGTCCGAACAGCTTGTAGGCGGAGCAGGCGTAGAAGTCTGCGCCGAGCGTCGCGATGTCGATCGGGCCGTGCGAGGTCGCGTGCACGCCGTCGACGTAGGTGAGCGCCCCGACGCCGTGCGCTAGCGCGCTGATCGCCTGCACGTCGGGCTTCGTGCCGATCGCGTTGGATGCCGCCGTGACCGCCACGAGGCGGGTGCGCTCGCTCACGAGCGGCGCGAACCGCTCGGTCGGCAGCTCGCCGCTGTCGACGTCGAGCTCCGCCCAGCGGACGGTCGCCCCGGCCCGCTCGGCGGCCAGCAGCCACGGCCGGATGTTGGCGTCGTGGTCGAGCGAGCTGACCACGACCTCGTCGCCTGGTCTCCAGCTGGCCCCCAGCGTGGCCGCCATGCGAAACGTCAGCGTCGTCATGTTGGGACCGAAGATCACGCCCTCGGGCACGCCTCCCAGCAGGTCGGCGATCGCCTCACGGGCGCTCAGCTCGGTCGCGGTGCTGTGTCGGCTGGCGGCGAACGCGCCGTGGGTGTTGGCCATCGAAGCGCGCAGCGCCGCGGCGATCGCTTCGACCACCGCGTCTGGCACGAGCGTGCCGGCGGCGCCGTCGAGACGCACCGTGTCTGGCTCGAGCCCCGGAAACTCGCGACGGAGCTGCTCGACCGGGGCGCGTAGCTGCACCGGAGCTGCGGCTGAGTCTGATTCGGCGAGGTTCGACATCGAGGGCGGCTCAGCCTACCGTGCGTGCTGATCCGCTGACGCTCGCGCGTCCCACCGACACGCGTACGTCCCGCCGCGCCGCGTTCTAACCGGACTGGTCGGTCAGCTAAGGTAGGACTGCCGATGGCTGCCGCTGAGGGACACGCCGAGCTGAACGCGCCGGCCGCGACCGCGCCCGACACCCAGATCGACCGCGCGCTGCTCGTCGTCGCCAGCGTCGTCGTGCTCGGCGCGATCATGTCGATCCTCGACACGACCGTCGTCAACGTCGCGATCAACACGCTGGCAGCGCGCTTCCACACGACGCTGCCGACGATCCAGTGGGTCGCCACCGGCTACACGCTGGCGCTGGCGACGGTGATCCCACTGAGTGGCTGGATCGCCGACCGCTTCGGGACCAAGCGCCTGTACATGATCTCGATCGCGATGTTCGTGATCGGCTCCTCGCTGTCCGGGCTGTCCTGGTCGTCGAGCTCGATCATCGTGTTCCGCGTGCTCCAGGGCCTCGGCGGCGGCATGATCATGCCGGCCGGCATGACGATCCTCACCCGAGCCGCCGGCCCGCAGCGGATCGGACGGGTGATGAGCATCATGGGCGTGCCGATGTTGCTCGGGCCGATCCTCGGGCCGATCCTCGGCGGCTGGCTGGTCGCCGACGTGTCCTGGCGGTGGATCTTCTTCATCAACCTGCCGGTCGGGTTGAGCGCGCTGGCGCTGGCCTCGCGCGTGCTTCCGCGCGACGTCCCCGCCCGCGGGACCCGGCTCGACTACGTCGACCTGCTGCTGCTCTCACCCGGGCTGGCGCTGCTGATCTACGGGCTCGCCGAGAGCAACTCGGCCGGCGGCTTCGGGGCGACCAAGGTGCTCATGCCGATGCTGCTCGGCGCCGGGCTGATCGCGACCTTCGTGCGGCACGCGCTGCGGGCCTCCCACCCGCTGATCGATCTGCGCCTGTTCCGCGACCGCACCTTCGCCACCTCCTGCATCACGCTGGTGCTGGTGGCGATCTCGGTGTTCGGGACGTTCCTGCTGCTGCCCCTGTACTTCCAGGCGGTGCGCGGCGAGTCACCGCTTCAGAGCGGGCTGCTGCTGGCGCCCCAGGGACTCGGCTCGATGATCGCGATGCCGATCGCCGGTCAGCTCGCCGATCGCACCGGTCCCGGCAAGATCGTGCCGTTCGGGCTGGTCCCGATCGTGCTCGCGGTCCTCGGGCTCACTCAGGTCGGCGGCGCCACCGCCTACTGGAAGGTGGAGCTCGACCTGTTCGTGTTCGGCCTCGGGATGGGCTTCACGATGATGCCGGTGTTCACCGGCGCGATGCAGGCGATCCGGGGAGCGGCGGTGGCGCGCGCCAGCACCGCGCTGAACATCCTCCAGCAGGTCGGCGCCTCGATCGGGACCGCGGTGCTGTCGGTGCTGCTCGCCTCGGCGCTGTCGAGCCGGCTCGGCGGGCACGGCACGATCGGCTCCACCGCGCACGTGTCGGCCGCCGTTCGTGCGCACATCGCGCCGCCGATGGCGGCCGCCTTCGGGAGCACCTTCTGGTGGGCGCTCGGGATGCTGGTGATCGCCTTCGTCGGGTCGCTGGCACTGCCAAAGCGCCGCCCGGCTCTGGTCGAGGAGGCGGAGGCGGAGGCGGAGACCGCCCAGGAGACCGCGCCAGCGCCGGCGCCGGCCTGAGGTCAGGCAGCAGTCGGGCAAGTCGCGCCAGCTATCGGCAAGTCGCGCCGTCGCCGAGGCACGGCGCGAGGGCGGCCCGGTCTCCAGGACCAGGGCCGCCCCCCCTAACCAGCCGCGCCGTCTACGGTGCGCGCTCCGGGTCGACGCCTCCTACAGAGCCCCGGACAGCGCCGCCGACTGCAACGAGCCGATGCCCGAGCAGTAGTCGTAGCCTGGGCGAGCCACGCAGCCTCCGTTGGTGCCCAACGTGATGTCGCGGAAGCCTTTGACCGGCGACGGATTGGCCGCCGGCACGTATGTCGGACCGAGCGGCCCGTCCTCGACCGTCGCCGGGTTGACCGCGTTGTACAGCGAGTAGAAGTCGTACGACGCCAGGCCCAGGCTGTTGTGGTGGGCCGACTGCACCGACGCGAACAACCCCATCGTCACCGGACTGGAGACGCTGGTGCCACCGACTCCCTCGGGCGAGCCGCTGGTGGAGTCGTACACGAGCACCGGCGTGTCCGGATCGGCCACGGCCGAGACATCCGGCACCGAGCGCCCACCCTGGTTCGTGTACTCCCAGGTCTGGCCGGCGCCGTTCGCCTGCAGCGTCCATGGCGGCGCGGCCTCCCATGGCGACACGCCGCCGCCACCGCCGATCCAGGCGATCTCGTCCTCGACGTCGCCGTTCGAGTCGGCCAGCAGCGTGGTACCGCCGACGCCGGTCGTGTAGTAGCCGTCGGACGGCCAGCTGACGCCGGGAGGACCCTCGGGCACGCCCGTGGAGGCGACCTCGGGACAGGCGTAGCCGTTATCGCCTGTAGACGCGAACATGCTCTGACCCTGTAGCGCGCCCTCCGCGAGCGCCTCGTCGGTGGTCAGCATGGCGCCATCCAGGAAGGCGATGTAGTCGCATTCGCCGAGCGACGCCGACAGCAGGTTCGCCCGGTCCTGGGAGACGAACAGGTTGATTCCGCGCGCGACCTCGGAGTCGGTGAACGTGCCGACGTCGTAGATGTCGAGTGCCCTCACCGACTTCGGGACCATCGTCGAGTACTGCGTGTCGAGGTCCCACTCGACGTTGCCGGTCAGCGGGTTGTCGTCGACGATCCCCGCCTCGGGACCGTCGTAGATCACGTTGACCGGGACCTGAGAGAACCCGAACTCCTTCTCCGCGTAACGCAGGTCGGCGACCGTCGAGGTCATATCGCCCGAGGCGATCACCGCCACGGTTGTGGCCTTCGCTGCTGGCATCGTCGCGTCGTCGTACGCGTTGGCGACCGACTTCGGCGTGAACCCATCCGTGTACGGGACTGACGGGGTGCTCACAGACGGTGCACCCACCGATGGCAAGCTCAGCTTCGTGCCGGTCGGGGCGCTCAGCTTCGGCACGCCGATTGGGGCGTCGGACAGGCCCAGCACCGCCCGCACGTCGCCACGCAGGGCGGTGGGCACGCGCGCCGCGACCGTGTTCGCGTAGATCGTGCGACCGTCGAGGCGGTAGGCGCTGATCGTCGTGTCGAACGCCCGCTCGACGGTGGCCACCGTGCCGTTTGCGCTGACCAGCAGCCGGTTGCCGGAGATCGAGACC
>JASHQV010000038.1 GCA_030038955.1 Solirubrobacteraceae bacterium | reverse complement strand
CTGCGGCCGCAAGCTCGTCGTGCAGGTGCTGCCGCTCGGCTGGCGGGCCCGGTGCGTGCGCTGCGGCGAGCTGCCGCCCGAGAATTGACAGGCCGCCAGGCGCGTCTACGTCTGAGCCGCCTGGAACCACCTCCGCCGTCGCCTGCGGAGATAGCTTGACGAGGGACCTTATGAGAGCTGTTGCGAGCTGGCAGTGGGGGCGCTGGCTCGAGCGCGACGATCCTCGACCGCGGGGAGGTCGATCGGCTGTTCGCGGTGCAGTGCGAAGGTTCGGGCGTCCCGGCCGCCGTTGCGTTGCTTGGTGGCGCGCGAGCGGAGCCCCCGGCAGCGCCGACGTTGGGGTGCATCGAGGCGCGGACCGCGCGGTCGATGCTGTGGCTTTCCGATCGGGTGACTCGTCCCGCTTCCGGGCCACTAGCCACTTTCCAGAAATGAATCTGCTAACGATCGTTCGCAGGTTCCACAGATCGGCTTCGCGCAGTAAATACCGGCAAACCCGCCGCTTCGTAAACTCGTGTCTTGACCTACACACAAACGTCCGTTAGTCTAGCCGCGAACCAGACTGGCCGATGGAACCTCGGGCGACAATCCAGTCGGAGAGTGCGCTGGGGAGCCTCGGATTCTGTGTATGAGAGAGGAGTGGTCGTGGCGGTAGAGGGAGCGATGGCGGGCGACGCTACGGAATTAGCACCCGCGAGCGAGTCCGCGCAGTTCGAGCGCAACATTACGTGGCACCACGGATTCTGGCTTGTCTTCTCCGCGGGCCCAGCCATCTTCGCTTTGGTCGGGTATTCCGTCGGCGTGCTCGGAGCTTGGACTGCTATGGCGCTGTGGGGCGTGAGCACGATCGTGGCCCTCCTCCAGATCGTGCTGTTTGCCGAGATGGCGGCAATGTTCCCGAACAAGCCGGGAGGCATCTCCCTGTATGCGTTTGAGGCCTGGCGCAAGCACTTCTCCCCCGTCGGCCCGCTGGCAGCAGTTGGGTATTGGTCGGGTTGGTCGTTTGCGCTTGCGGTCTATGCAACCGTGATCGGCGGGCTTATACAGGCCCAGTTCTTCCCCCACGCGACCTGGTCTGTGTGGGACGGCGCGGTGCACGTGGGTCTTGCGGATTTCATCGGCATCGGCACGATCCTCCTCGTCTGGTTGCTGAACGTGTCTGGGGTCCGGCCCGCCGCGTTGGTTAACCGGGGGATCGGGATTCTTGCCGGGTTGGTTGTCCTGACACTGCTTGTCGGGCCGTTCGTGAGCGGCGCTTGGAGCTCCAAGCAGCTGACGTGGGGGCTTGGGCTGCACGGCCAGGCATGGGGCGGATGGAAGCTTGCGTTGGTTTATCTATATGTGATGGGATGGTCAGCGTATTCGGCCGAGTCAGCTGCGACGTATTCGCCGGAGTACAAGGACCAGAAACGCGATTCACGCCGTGCGCTGGGAGGGGTCGCTCTGGTCTTGATCCTGTTCATGACTGTCGGGTCAATCGCACCTGCGGGCATGGTCAGCCACCAGGACGTCCTCAACAACCCTGTCACCTATCTCCAGCAGGCATTCCATCGCCTACTCGGCGGCGGCTCCGGGTTCTTCACCGTCGTCCTGTGCTTGGCGCTGTTGGCCAACATGATCAATGCGACCGCCGATGCGGGACGCGCCATGTACGGGATCGCCCGCGATGGCATGATCATCAAGCAGCTGGATCACTTGAACAAGCACAACATGCCGTCTCGAGCGATGACGCTTGACCTGGTTGTCAATACTCTCCTGGTCCTGTTCGTCGGCAATACGTTGTCGATTCTGTTTGCCAGCAACCTCGGCTACATGACGGCGATCTTCTTTGCAGTCACCGGATTTGTGCTGTTGCGCCGGGATCGTCCAGCGTGGCCGCGGCCAATCCGAGCGGGTCGCGGGTGGATCGCGATCGCGATCGCGATCGCGATCTTCAACGGCGTGATCATCATCGTCGGCGCCACCTCTCCAGCCCTGGCCGGGTACGGCGGAACGACCGAAGCGCTGATCGGCGTGGGGATCCTGCTGATGTCCCTGGTGCTGTTCGTAATTCGTCGTCGCGTGCAGGACAAGCTCCCACTGCGCATGAAGGAGTGGGTGCCGGCGACCCCGGAGCAAGCAGCCGCCATGGGCGATCGGGATGGCGCTCACGAGTATGAGGCTGAGCGCAGTGCGCTCCTGAACTCCCGTTCCTAGCGCTCGATTACCACGAGTGCGTCGACGGCGATTGTGCTCGAGGTACCACGGATGAGTGGGTTGATGTCGACCTCGATCACTTCCGGATGCTCGTCCGTCAGTCGGCTCACGGCTGTCACTGTACGGGCGAGTGTGCTGTGGGGATCGACGAGCCCGGACTCCGCGACGAGCTCCCCTGCGTCGCGCTCGCTCAGTGGACCGATCACCGTCGAAGAACGGTCGTTTGTCTCGACGCCTGTGCCACCTCGTCCGACGGCGATAACGGGACCGTAGTCGGCGTCCCGGACGGCGCCACAGAAAAACTCCTCACCGGCCGGAATCTGCCGCGCGATCAGTACCGGCAAGCCCAGCTCGGCGGCGGCACGCGCTGCTTGCTCAGCTGTTTCGATCCCGGTCCGCACACCACCGGACCTGGCCTTGTGCGCCTGGCCGTCGCGTTTGATGACGACGGGGAATCCCAGCCGCATCGCGGCTGCCGCGACGTCTGCGCGCGTATTGGCACGCTCACGCGCCGCGAACGGAACGCCGTAGCGCTCCAGGATCAAGCACGACTCGTGCTCGGGAAGCGCACCACTGCGCACGAGGAGATCATCAATCGGAATTGGCTCACTCCATGTCGGTCTCAACGGGACTCGAGGCCGCCAGCCGGCAACGCGTACGATCGCACTGGCGGCGTTCCCGACGCCGCGCAGGAGTGCAATGTCGAGCGCGCGCGCCCGCTCGAAGGCCCAGTCGGGTGGATCGCTGGTGTGCGTCGTGGTCATCGCACCGAATAGCCCGTGCTCAGAGGCGACGTGCCCGAGCGCCTCGACGACGATCCGGTTCCACGCTTGGTCTCCACGGCTACGAAATCGGGATAGATCGACCTGGGCGATCAACACATCAAACCGGCCACTGGCGCCGAGAAGCTCGAGCGTTCGGGGAAAGATCCGCTCGGGCTGGTCCGCAGCCCACGCATCCACCGGGTTCTGGGGCGCAACCAGGGCAGGGAACTCCTCGACCAGCGACGCACGCACAGCATCGGGAAGTGGCTCGATGCTAAGGCCGCGCTCGGACGCGCGATCAGCCAGCAGTGCCGCCTCACCTCCGGATTCGGACACCGCTCCGACGCGTCGGCCTGTCGGCCACCGCCGACGACCCAGAACCTCGAGCGTCTCGACGAATTCGGGCATATCGCTCACCTCGAGCGCACCGCTGCGGCGAAGCAGGGAGGAGAACGCGCGAGCCGATCCGACGATCGCGCCGGTGTGGGCGAGCGCGATGCGCTCGGCGGCAGCCGACGCGCCAACCTTCAGGCACAGCACCGGCTTTTCGAGCCGCGCGGCGTGCTCGAGCGCGGCCGCGAACTCCTTCTGCTTGCGCACCGTCTCGACGAACAACCCGATCGCTCGCGTCCGCTCGTCGAGGACGAAGAACTCCAGCAGTTCGGCGAGACCGACGTCGGCCTCACCGCCGGTCGATATCACCGCCCGAAAGCCGACACGCGGACCGAGGGCAATTAGCGCTTCTCCGATTGACCCAGACTGAACCACGGCTGCGACATGGCCCGGGATGAAGGCGGGGGGGAGATCCGCCAGCCAAGGAGAGGCGCCATCAGGGACGGCTATGCCCATGCAGTTGGGACCAAGCATCGTGCCGCCAGCTGATGCGATCAGGCCTTTTACGCCGCTCAAGACGGCGGCGCCCTCGGTCCCCGCCTCGCTGCCGAGACCGGGCACGATGAAGCTCCTGACGCCGGCCTCTATTGCCTCTGCAAGTGCCGCTTCGAGCCGCCGGTGACCGACGAGGAGAACTGCAGTCTCGGGCTGCTCCGGCAGGTCTCCGACGGTCCGGAAGCACGGCACCCCAAGCACCGTGTCACGGCCCGGATTCACCGCCCAGACGGGGATGTCCCCCCGGGCGGCACCGCGGACTGGCGCGGGCCGCCGCGGCGAGGCACCGATGAGCACGAGGGAGCGAGGCTCAACGAGCGATCGAACACTGGGAGGGAGCATCACAGCGGTGACGTCGAAGAGACTAACAGATGTTAGTATCAGGCGTTGGGATGCCCGGCGACGGCGCTTCCTAGTAATGCGAACGTCTGTTAGGAAGAAGGTTCACAAACCGTGCAACTCTCAGAGTATGCGGTCCGCGACGGGCTGGCGCTGGGTGAGCTCGTGCGTCGGCGCGAGGTTGCACCGCACGAATTAGCCGATGCCTGTCTCGAGGCGCTCGCCGTAGTCAATCCAGCCCTGAACGCCGTCATCGAGACGTATCCCGACTACGCCGCCCCGACTGGCGGCACCGGCGCCCGATTTGCCGGAGTTCCGTTCCTGCTCAAGGACATTGGCTGCACGGAGCGCGGGCGTCTGTGCGAATCCGGTAGCCGGCTGCTGCGCGGCTGGGTCTCCCCTGACGACACCGAGCTGATGCGCCGCTTCAGGCGCGCCGGTCTCGTCAATATGGGGCGCACAGCAACCTCGGAGTTCGCGTGCACGGCAACGGTCGAGACCGCAGCAACGGGCGTCACGCGGAACCCTTGGGCGCCGACCCACAGCACGGCGGGCTCGAGCGGCGGCTCGGCGGCCGCCGTGGCGAGCGGGATCGTGCCTATCGCTCATGGCAGCGACGGCGGCGGGTCGATCAGGATGCCTGCCGCCTGCTGTGGGCTCGTAGGTCTCAAGCCTTCGCGGGGTCGCGTGTCGCCATCTCCAGCTGGCGCATTCCCCGGCGATCTGTCGATCGAGTTCGCCCTGACGCGATCGGTGCGCGATGCCGCGGCATTGCTCGATGCCGTCGGCGGAGCCGCGCCGGGCGACGCATATGTCATCGATCACGACTTCCGTGGCCACATCACTGGGCTTGATGGGCGCCGGCCACTGCGTATCGCCTTCACGGTCGAACATTTCTGGGAGCGCGAAACAGACCCTCAGGTCAAGGCAGCCGTCGAGCGGATCGCGGCGCTCTGCGAACAGCTGGGGCACAACGTAGAGCCCGCGCGGCCGCGTTTCGATTCGCGGCGGTTCCTCGAAGCGACACTCAACGTGTGGAGCGTCATGACTGCGGCATCGGTCGCATCGGCGGCAACCCAGACCGGACGGACGCCTGGGCCAAAGACGCTGGAGGGACACACGCGGGCTTGGTGCAGACGCGGTCAGGCGCTGTCGGCTCTAGAGCTCGCGGCTGCGGTGGAGTCGCTAGCGGCGGTTTCCCGCCAGGTAGCGCCGTTCTTCGCACAGTTCGACGTACTCCTCGGGGCGACGATTCCAACTCTTCCCTTGCGGCTCGGCGAGTACGACCCTGCGGCCGAAGTGCCGTCCACTTGGTACTACGAGAGCGCGGTCGGAAATCTCGAGTCAACGACCTCGCTATTCAACTGCACGGGTCAGCCTGCCATCAGCCTGCCGCTGTGCATGAGCACGGAGGGTTTGCCGATTGGGATCCATCTCGCTGGCCGGTTCGGCAACGAGCAAATGCTGCTGGCGCTGAGCGCTCAACTCGAAGAGGCCGTTCCTTGGGCCGAGCGCCGCCCCACGGTTCACGCCGCATTCCCAAACCCGACGATTGGAGAGATCGCATGACAGCCCCCATCAACGCTCATCCACTCCCCGACTTGCCGCCCGTGGGAGAGGTGCCCGAGCGGATGCTCGCCCAAGTCATCCGACAGGACCGCCTCGGCCCGCCGATCGATGCGTTTGCCCTCGAGGAGATCGACACACCCCAGCCCGGGCCAGACGAAGTGCTGATCGCGGTAATGGCGGCTGGACTCAACTTCGACAACGTCTGGGCAGCGCAGGGCGTACCGATTGACGTGATCGCCGAGCGCCAGCGGACCGGAGATCAACGAGACTTCCACGTCGGCGGCAGCGACGCCTCGGGGATCGTATACGCCGTAGGAGGCGAGGTAGATCGCGTCTTGGTGGGCGACGAGGTGATCATCCACCACGGTTGGTGGGACCGCGACGACCCTTGGGTCCGCGCGGCGCGGGATCCGATGATCGCGCCTTCTGCGCGGATCTGGGGATATCAGACCAACTACGGCGCCTTTGCTCAGTTCGCAGTCGCGCAGGCCCACCAACTGCTGCCGAAGCCATCCCACCTCACCTGGGAAGAAGCGGCGGCCGCCACGCTCGTCGGGACGACCGCCTACCGGATGCTCTTCGGGTGGGCGCCCCATACCGTGCATGAGGGCGACGTTGTCCTGATTTGGGGCGGTGCCGGGGGACTCGGAACCCAGGCCATCCAGCTGGTCGCCCACGCAGGTGCGCTGCCGGTGGCTGTCGTCTCAAGCCGTCAGCGAGGAGAGTTCTGTTGCTCCCTCGGCGCCCTCGGGTACATCAATCGCCGTGAATTCGATCACTGGGGGATCCCGCCTCACTGGAGCGACGCAACCGGCCAGAAGCAGTGGGTGTCCGCCGCGCGTGCGTTCGGGAAGCGGATATGGGATATCGTCGGCGAGAAGCGCAACCCGGCGATCGTGGTCGAGCATCCGGGCGAGGCCACAGTCCCCACGTCTGTGTTCGTGTGCGAACCCGGAGGGATGGTTGTCATATGCGCGGGCACCGCCGGCTACTCGGCGATGGTCGACCTCCGTTACCACTGGACCCGGCAGAAGCGCCTACAAGGCTCTCACGGCACGAACGACGAGCAAGCCCGGGCCTGGTGGAGTCTGCTCAACGAGGGCGTGATCGACCCCGTACTCGGGCAGGTCCTGCCCTTTGACCAGGTTGGGTGTGCTCATCAGGAGATGGCCGATGGGCGCCTGCCGCGCGGGAACACGGCGATCCTCGTCGGTGCGACGGCCTCGGGTCAGGGACGACACGAGCAGCCATAAGGAGGCGCGCGGAGCCCTGGCGGGAGCAAGCTTGCGGTGCGCCAGACAAACCTGCGCTAGACGGCGATCCGCCCGTAGCGCCCGTCGCGCCAGGTCAATGCAGCCCTTAGACCGTCGCGCGCGGCGATCGCATCGAATTCGCGCTGCTCCGGCGTGTCGCTCGCGTTCAGGATGGCCGATAGGTCGAGATTTGCGGCGACTGCTTGGCTTAGCCCCATCGCGTCGTAGGCACGGAGAATGCCCAGCTTCGTGTAGCGCAGAACCGCCACGGGCGTCGGTGCGATTTTGGCCACGAGCGCGTCGACGTGCTCCTCGAGCTCCCCGGCGGGAACGACGCGGTTGATGAGCCCGATCCGCTCGGCCTCGCTGGCGTCGATTGCGTCGCCGGTGAACAGCAGCTCGTTCGTTTTCTTCTGGCCGATGAGAAACGGCATCAGCATCGTCACCGGCCCGGACCCATAGCGAATCTCCGGCTCGCCGAACTTGGCATCCTCGGTGGCGATGATCATGTCGCAGGCCATCGCAAGGTCGCATCCGCCCGCCAAGCACCAACCATGCACCGCGGCGATCGTCGGCTTGGGCAAGCGCAAGAGCTCAAGCGTGACGTCGACGTCTTTGCTGAGGATGTGATGCCAGGCGTCGGCGCTCTCGATACCGTCCGCCACCTCCTCGTTGAGGTCATAGCCAGCGGAGAACGCACGGCCAGCGCCGCGCAGCACAACCACCTTCACCTCATCGTCGGCGGCCGCGCGTCGCAGCGCATCGCGGAGCCCGTCGACGAGCGCATAGCTGAGGGCATTCAGCTTGTCGGGACGATTTAGTGTGATACGGGCGACCGGCGGGACAGCCTCGTACTCGATGATGCTCTCGTTCATGAGCTAACTCCTATGGCGGAAAGAGACCGCCGATGTTCGCTGTCTCTCCTCACTATCGTTAGTTCGGTCTCTGAAGTCAAGGCTGAAGGAATCCGATCGTCATAGCTGCTCGTGACCGAGAATCCGATGTACCCTAAGGCTATGGCGGACAAGGGGGTGGCGAGCAACGGAGGGACCGCAACGCGCATCCGCGATGCGGCCACCGAGCTCTTCTACGAGAAGGGCTACCACGCCACCAGCATGCGGGAAGTGGCCGCGGCGGTTGGGATCAAGGCCGCGAGCGTGTACAACCACTTCGCCAGCAAGGAGGACATCCTCTTCGAGATCGCCTACGGCACCATGCAGGAGATGCTGGCGGGAGGGCGCGCGGCAGTCAGCTTTGCCGCCTCACCCCAGGCCGAGCTGCGGCGGCTGGTCGAGTTTCACGTTCGCTACAGCGCCCAGAATCGCCTCCGAGCCAAGGTTGCCGACGATCAGCTGCACGCTCTGAAACCGTCACGCAGAAAGCGAGTCCAGAGGATACGTGACCAGTACGAGCGCCTCTTTCGTGATATCCTCACGGCGGGGCGAGCCGAGTATGGTTGGCAAGTCGACGACGTTGCCGTGGTGACGTTTGCGCTCGCCACAATGGCGACTGCTGTGGACGTCTGGTATCGAGAGGATGGGCGTTTGTCACCCGATGCTATTGCCTCGATCTACGGCGATCTCGCTGTGCGTGCCGTGATGGCTTCGACGGTGAGCCCACACGGTCGAGCCACGACTGCCGTCGAGTAGTCAGCGTCGGCGATAGCGTCTCCGTCGTCCCGAGCATTCGGGAGAACGAGTTCCTTGAGGTTGGTCGCAGTTGACTTGACTGCGCTGCATCGACTACGATTCCTACTAACGCTCGTTAGTGAAGCTCATTTCCCGACTAGGAACGCCCATGAC
>JASHQV010000371.1 GCA_030038955.1 Solirubrobacteraceae bacterium | reverse complement strand
GACGCGCAGCGATCGGCGCCCGCCAGCGACCGCGGGTCGCAGGACCGGTGCGAGGCAGAGCTGCCGGTGCCGGTCCTCGCCAGCGCCGAGGAGCTGCTGCGCAGCCGCCACTTCGATGCGCTCGCGCCAGCGGAGCTGGCCGACCTGTACCGGTTGATGGAGCGGCTGCGCGTGTCGACGCCGGTGCGGCGGTCGCGCCGCAGCCGCCGCGACCGCCACGGCGCGCGGATCGACATGCGGCGGACGCTGCGGCGGAGCATGCGCACGGGCGGCGACCCGCTGCAGATCGCGCGCCGCAGCCGGCGGGTGGTGCCGCGGCGGATCGTGCTGCTGTGTGACATCTCCGGCTCGATGGAGCCGTACGGTCGCGCCTACCTGCAGTTCCTCGCCTCCGCCGCCGGCAGCGGCATCCGCAACGGTGGACGCGTCGAGGCGTTCGTATTCGCCACGCGGTTGACGCGGCTGACGCGGGCACTCGCCGCCCGCGCCCCCGACCGCGCGATCCAGCGGGCGGCGGCGCTGGCACCGGACTGGTCGAGCGGCACCCGGATCGGCGAGGCGCTGAAGCGCTTCAACGACCGCTACGGGCGGCGCGGCATGGCCCGCGGCGCCGTGATCGTGATCCTCTCGGACGGCTGGGAGCGAGGCTCGCCGGCGCTGGTCGGCCGGGAGATGCAGCGGCTCTCGCGGTTGGCGCACCGGATCGTCTGGGTCAACCCGCGCGCGGCGGCGCGCGAGTTCGTGCCGAAGGCGGCCGGCATGGTCGCGGCGCTGCCGTACTGCGATGCGCTCGTCAGCGGCGAGAGCCTGGATGCGCTCGAGCAGGTCGCGCACGCGATCAGCTGCGCGCCCGGCGAGCTTCCCGGCGCAGACTGGTCGGCGCTCGGCAGCCGCCGAGGGGTGGTAGCCGCGCCTCGCGTCGCCGCCACCCCGGCCGGCGACGAGGACGAGGAGGAGCCGTGGGCCAGCGCGACGCCGGTGCGCGGCAGCTCGGTGGCGATGCCGAGCGGCTGGAGTCCCAGCCGCGGACACACGACTCCGGGCTGGGGGACCTCGTGAGCGCCGCACGGGAGCCGAAGCTCTGCATCTACCCCGGATGCGAGCGGCTGGCGGTGCCGCCACACCCCCTTGGCGGGCCGCAGCCGGCGTTCTGCGATCGTGAGGACCACAACGCCCTGACCGCTCACCGCGAGCGCCTGCGACTGGCGGCGCTCGCGCCGCCGGGGCACGGCGACGAGCTGACGACTCAGTCCGGGGAGTGGACTGGCCACTCCCCGGACCGGCCGACAATCGATAGCGACACGACGGAGGGAGACGATGGCTGACGCGGCTTATCGGGCGGTGTTCCTGCGGATTCATCCGACCGGAAAGATGGTGCTGAGCCTCACGACCGAGGCGGACGGGCACGAGCCGGAGTACGCGGAGCTGGTCGCGCGCGCGCTCGGCGTGCTGCCCTTGGACGTCAAGGTGGTGCCGGCCGACACCGACCGGTTCGGCGTCGGGCACGGCTACAACACCGCGGCTTCCGGCGGCACCGCGAGCGCGATCATCAGCGCGACCGACAAGATCCTCGACAAGGCGCGGCTGCTGGCGGGCGCGGATCTGCATGCGCCGGCCGACAGCCTCACCTGGAAGGATGGCGAGTTCGTCGCCGCAGGCGGGGAGACGCGGACGATCGCGGACATCGCGATGTACTCGTATGGCAGCGGTGAGCTGCCCCCCGGAGTCGAGGGCGGGCTCGACGCGCAGACGGTCTATCGGGATTGAGGAGTTGCGACGGCCCCTGACCGAACCGGCGGCGGACAGCCAGACGGCGGCGGATCAACAGCTGTGCAGCGGCAGGTACGCGACTTCGGTGCCTGCGGGCAGCTCCTCGGTGCCGGCGGGGATCCGCGCGAGCGCATCCGCCCGCGCGGCGATCGCGATCTGGTGCGACTGCTGGCCGCGCACGGGCTCGAGCGTTCCCGCGGGCGTCAGCTTGACGCGGATCATGTCGTCGCGGATGGAGTTCGGACGCACGCTCGTGGCGAGGCTGGCCCGACGGAACTCGGCACGGGGCTGCCGCGAGCCCTGCAGCGCCAGCAGCGCGGGACGGACGAACAGCTCGAAGCCGACCAGCGTCGAGACCGGATTGCCAGGCAGTCCGAACACGAGCGTGCGGCCGCGAACGCCGAAGCTGACCGGCTTGCCCGGCCGCATCGAGATGCGCCAGAGCAGCTCCTCGACGCCGAGCTCGCGGCCGATCTCGCGAACCAGGTCGTGGGCTCCGACGGAGACGCCGCCGGAGCTGATCACGACGTCGTGGTCGAGCGCCGCCGCGAGCGCCTGACGATGAGCTTCCGGCGTGTCGACCGCCGCCGGGATCCGCGTCACCGTGGCGCCGGCGTGCGCCAGCGCGAGCTGCAGCATCGGCCCGTTGGAGTCATAGATCTGACCGCGGGCAAGCGGCATCCCCGGCGCGCGCAGCTCGCTGCCGGTGGTCAGCAGCGCGACGCTCGGTCGCCGGCCGCACGGCAGCATCCCGACGCCGGCCGAGATCGCCGCGCCCAGCTGCGCCGGACCGATCCGGGTTCCGGCCTCGAGCACCGTTTCGCCGCGACGGATGTCGTCGCCGGCGTGGCGCACGGCCTCGTCGAAGCCGACCTCACGCGAGACCTCGATCGCGCCACCGTCATCGGTGACCGTGACGATCTCGATCTGGGCGATCGCGTCGGCGCCGTCCGGAATTGCTGCCCCGGTCGAGATCCTCGCCGCCTCGCCGGGACCGACCTCGCCTTCGTACGGCATCCCCGCTGCGGACTCGCCGACGACCACCAGCCGGCCGGGCGTGTCATCGGCGCGAACCGCGTACCCGTCGAGTGCGGAGTTCGTGAACGGCGGCAGGTCGGTCGCGGCCGGGACCGCCTGTGCCACGAACCGACCGCCCGCCTCCTCCACCGGCACTTGCTCGGCTGGCAGCGGCACGACTCGTGCGGCGACGATCTCGATCGCGTCGTCGAGCGGCAGCAGCGCGTGGGCGAACGGTGGTGCGTTCACGACATCAGTCGCCGTCGATCGCGCGCCGATCAGGGGCCGGGCAGCCGGCCGTCGACTGTGACCGTGACCTCGTCCTTGACCTTGAGCGTGCCGAACAGCGCCGAGTACGGCTTGATCCCGAAGTCGCGCTGTCTCAGCGTCGCGGCGCCGCTGAACGTGCCGTCGCTCGCGACGACGAGCGTCAGCTTGAGCGGCCGGGTGTTGCCGACCAGCGTCAGATCACCGTCGACCTGCAGCTCGTGGTCGCCCGCGCCCGCCTTGGCGGCGGTCGAGCCGGGGCCCGCCTGGGCGCCGGTCGAGCGGAACAAGATCTCGCCGCCCTTCAGGATCTCGTCGTCGATCGTCTGCTTGATGCTCGACTTGTCGTCCTCGCCGAGCGTTTGGATCCCGCCGCTGCCGCTGAGCACGTGCAGCGAGCGCGAGCTGGCGGTCAGCGACAGCTGTGCGTCAGCCGGCGCCGCGCCGAGATGCAGCGTCGCCGACCAGTCCTCCACCTCGATCTCGAGGTCGTGCCCGGCACGCGCCGCCTTGCCCTCCCTGCCAGTGTGCACGAGCAGCCTGGCCGTTGCCGGTCCCAGCGTGAACGTCCCCTCGCAGCTGGCCATGTGCACAGTCTATCTGACAGCCGTTACTAATAGGTAAATCACTATATGAGGTGCTGAATATGGCAGTTGAGCTTGATCATTCCTTCACTACCGCAAAGTCGACCGACGACAGCTGGCAAGCGATCCTCGACCTCGAGCGGGTGATTCCGGCCGTCGAGGGCGGCAAGGTGCTGGAGCGGACCGCGCCCGACAGCGCGAAGGCGGAGATCAACGTGAAGATGGGGGCGATGTCGATGAAGTTCACCGGCACCGTGACGATCACCGAGCGCGACGACAGCGCCCACCGCGCGGTGCTGCAAGTGAAGTCGCGGGAGGCCGGCGGCCAGGGCTACGCCAACGCCGACGTGAGCTTCGCGCTGAACGACGGCGGCGGCACGATCCACACGTCCGCGCAGATCAC
>JASHQV010000370.1 GCA_030038955.1 Solirubrobacteraceae bacterium | reverse complement strand
ACGGCACCACGTGCGCGAACACGCCGGGGGAGGTCGACAGCAGCAACACGGCGCCAGCGGCGCCGCCCACGACCGCGACGAGCGACCAGCGCAGCAACCAGTCGCGGCGGCCCCGCAGTTCCGGCTGGGAGCCGGCGGCCGAACCGGGCCAGCAGGCGACCAGCGCGACGTTGTTGGCGAGGTTGGCGGCGAACGGGGACAGGCCGACGGCCAGCAGCGCCGGATAGGAGACCAGCGAGGTGATGCCGCCGGCGCTGCCGACCAGGCCGGCGACGACGCCGGCGGCGAGCAGCGCGACGAAATCGAGCGTGGTCATGTGGACGCCTGGGCCGAGATCGAAGCGAGCCACGCCGCCACCGCGGCCTGAACGGGTTCGGTGCGCCGCAGTGAGTGGTCGCCGGGCACCCGCACGACCGTGCGTCCCGGGGCCTCCGGCGGGGTCCCGAACGGGTCGCGCTCGCCCTGGACGACCAGCACCGGCACGGACACGGCATCAAGCTCGGCGAGCCTGGACTTCTCAGGTCGTCCCGGCGGGTGCACCGGGAACGCCAGGCACAGCACGGCCGCGGCGCCGGCCGACGCCGCGGTGCGGCAGGCGACGCGCGCGCCCGACGAGCGGCCGCCGCAGATCAGGCGCGGCTCCCCGATGCCCTGCACGAGTCCCGGCTGCACCGGGGCGGGAGACCTCGGCTGCACCGGGGCGGGAGTCCTCGGCTGCACCGGGGCGGGAGACCTCGGCTGCACCGGGGCGAGGGGCCCCGGCTGCCCCCGTGCGACGCGTGGGCGCCGTAGCCACTCGATCACGGCCAGCCAGGCCGCGTCGAGCTGGCGGGCCGGCGCTGGCGAGCGCCGGCCCGCCACCCGGTATGGCTGCTCCACGAGCGCCACCGTGATGCCGAGCCCAAGCGCGGCATCACGGGCGGCCATCAGATCGCCGGCGCCGACCCCACCACCCGCCCCGTGACCCAGCACCAGCGTCCAGCCGGCGCCGGCCGCCGGCTCGAGTCTGACGCGCGCGAGGCCGTGTGGGGTCGGGATCTCGATCACGGGGGGTACTCTTGCGAATCCGTGCGATTCGTGATCTTCGGTGCGGGCGCGGTCGGTGGCGTGGTCGGCGCGCGGCTGCACCAGTCCGGACGCGAGGTGGTGCTGATCGCGCGTGGAGCCCACCACGACGCGATCGCCAGCCACGGCCTGACCCTCCGCAGCCCCGACGAGCGGGTGCAGCTGCCGCTGCCGGTCGCGACCGGACCGGCGGAGCTGGCGCCGCACGAAGACGATGTCGTGCTGCTGGCGACCAAGAGCCAGGACACTGTCGGTGCGGTCGACGCGCTCGTCGCCGCCGGATGGGCCGACGTGGCGATCGCGTGCCTGCAGAACGGGGTCGAGAACGAGCGGGTGGCGCTGCGGCGCCTGCGGCGCGTGTACGGCGCCGTGGTGATGGTCCCGAGCGGCCACCTCGAGCCGGGGGTCGTGCTCGCGCACGGCACCCGGATGACGGGAGCGATCGACATCGGCCGCTATCCCGGCGGCGTCGACGAGCGCGCCGCCGCGGTCTGCGAGGCGCTGAGGGTGAGCGGCTTCGAGTCCGAGTCGCGCGAGGACATCATGCGCTACAAGCACGCGAAGCTGATCAACAACCTGCGCAACGTCGTCGACGTCGTCTGCGGGTTGGAGGCGGACGCCGGCGAGCTGGGCGAGGAGCTGAAGGCGGAGGGGCGAAGCGTGCTCAGCGCGGCCGGCATCCCCCACCAGGTCGAGGGCGTCAGCGACGCCGCGGCGCGCTTCGAGCGCTGGGGGATCCGCGAGATCCCCGACGTCCCTCATCACGGCTCCTCGACGTGGCAGAGCGCGGTGCGCGGCGGCCGGCTCGAGACCGATTACTTGAACGGGGAGATCGTCCTGCGAGCGCGGCAGCACGGCGTGCCCGCGCCGCTCAACGCGCTGATGACCGAGCTCGCGCGCGAGACCGAACGCGCCGGCCACGAGCCAGGTTGGCTGACGCCACGCGAGGTGTTCGAGCGGGTCGGAAGTTGAGCGGGGCGCGGCGCGCGGCAGTCAGACTGGCGGCACCGGCGTTGCTTGCGCTGGCCGTCACAGCCGGGGTTGCTGGATGCGCCGACTCACCCCCGAAGGCCGACGTGTTCGCGACCGTCGGCTCGCCGCTCGACGTGCGCGCGATTCAGCCGGGGTTCATCGGCATCTCGATGGAGTATCAGTCGGCGGCGCTCGTCGCCGGTCCGGCATCGGATCCGAACACCGTCGTGCAGCAGCTGATCGCGGGGATGGCGCCGGGGCAGGATCCGGTGATCCGGATCGGCGGTGACAGCACGGACCACGCGTGGTGGCCGGTACCCGGCCTGCACGACCGCGATCGTCTTGCCTTCCGGATCACACCGGCGTGGCTGGCCAGCATTCGCACGCTGGCGCAGGCGGTGCGGGCTCGCCTCGTGCTCGGCATCAACCTCGAGGCAAACAACCCCCGCCTGTCGACGATCGAGGCGCGCGCGCTGCTGGCCGGCATCGGTCGGGCGTCGGTGCAGGCGCTCGAGATCGGCAACGAGCCCAGCCTGTACGCCAGCCTGCCCTGGTACCGCACGGCCGCCGGAGCGAAGGTGTATGGGCGACCGAGCGGATGGAGCCCGGCGCAGTACCTGGCCGAGTTCGCCCGGGTCGCTCGTGCGATCCCGTCGGCACCGCTGGCCGGCCCCGCGCTGGGGGCGCCGGTGTGGATGTCCAAGGTGCTGCGGCCGCTGCTGCGCAGGCATCCGCGGCTGACGATCGTCACCTACCACCGATATCCGCTGGATCGTTGCTTCACCACGCCCAAGGACCCCACCTATCCGACGATCTCGAACCTGATGAAGCCGGCCTCATCGAGCGGGCTCGCGGCCAGCGTCGCCGGGTACGTGCGCACCGCGCTGGCGCATGGCGACGCGTTCCGCGTCGATGAGCTCAACTCGGTGGCGTGCAGCGGCAAGCCCGGGATCAGCAACACGTTCGCGTCGGCGCTGTGGATGCTCGACACGCTGTTCGCGATGGCCCGTGAGGGGGTTACGGGCGTCAACATCCACACCTTGCCGAGCGCCGCCTATCGGCTGTTCACGGTGTTCCACACGGGCAAGCGCTGGTCCGCGACGGTGGCGCCCGAGTACTACGCGCTGCTGCTGTTCACCCGGGCCGCACCGCCGGGGTCGCGGCTGTTGCAGATCACCACCCGCGGCTCGTCCGAGCTGCACGCATGGGCCACCGGCGGCGCCGGCGAGCCGACGCGGGTGGTGCTGATCAACGACAGCCCCCGCTACACGCACACGGTGCGAGTGCGCCTCCCGGCCGCCGACGGGGCGGCGGAGCTGCAGCGCCTGCGGGCCGCGGGACTGCGCGCCACCGGTGGCGTCAGCCTCGGTGGCCGCTCGTTCGCCCATCGCACGACCACCGGCGTGCTGGCGGCGCCAAGCCCGGTGCGGGTGCCGGACGTGGACGCGAGCTACACAGTGGTGATGCCGCCGGCCAGCGCAGCGCTGCTGACGGTGGCTCCCCGGTAGCGCCGCGCGCTCAGCAACCCGCCCTCGGCAACGCGCTCCCGGCAACCGGCTCCCGGCATCGCACTCCCGGCAACGCGTTCCCTGGCAACGCACTCCCGGCAATGCGTCGCTGGCGACGCACTCCCGGCAACGCGTCCCTGGCAACGCGCCCCTGGCAACGCGCCCGTGGCAACGCGCCCGCCGTCGATCACATCTGGGCGAGCCGCTCGAGCAGGCGCACGGCCCGCTCGAGCACCCGCAGCTCCG
>JASHQV010000369.1 GCA_030038955.1 Solirubrobacteraceae bacterium | reverse complement strand
AGCGGCAGACAGACAGGACGGGCCGGCGGACGGGAAGGGCGCAGCGGCGGACAGACAAGACGGGCCGGCGGACGCGCTGGGGACGGGCGTGGGCAACGGAGCGGGGGCTGAGAACAGAGCGGACGTGGAGAACGGCGGCAGCGCGGGCACGGGAGCGGAGGACGGATTGGCGCCCGCGTCGATCATCCCCTCGAGCCGGCGTCGCACGTCGAACGGCCCCGCCGCCACGATGCGCGCCAAGCGCACCCACAGCCGCCGGCGCCCGGCCGGTGGCGACGATCAGCGGTAGCGGCGCTCAGCAGCCGCACTCGCACTCAGCAGCCGCATCCGCATCCGCACTCAGAAGCCGAGCGCGAACTTGGCGTCCTCGCTCATCCGCTCGGGCGACCACGGCGGCGAGAACGTCATCTCCGACTCGACCGCGGTGACGCCCTCGACGTCTGCCACGTACTCCTCGATCTGCTCGGAGACCTGCGGACCGATCGGGCAGCCGGGGCTGGTGAGCGTGAACAGGATCTTGACGAGGCCATCGGGGCTCACGTCGATCCCGTAGATCAGCCCCAGCTCGACGAAGTCGAGGCCGAGCTCGGGGTCGATCACGTCACGCAGCGCGTCGTTGATTTCATCGATCGAGACCATGCCGGAAGTGTATGTGGTCGCGCGAGCGCCGGCGCCGCGCCGGTTCCCCGTTGCCAACATCCGTCGCACTTCTATAGGTTTCCAGGATCGTCGAGTTCGCGGACAATCCCCCCGTCCTGCGATGTTCCGGCGACGAGGACCGGTCCACCCAGAGCCTCCGTCGCAGGGCGCTCAACTGTGCGTTCCGCGCCCAGGGCGATCTCGTCGTCGACCTCAGCGCGCTGGCATTCGCCGACACCTCCCTGATGCTCGATCTGGCGCTGCTGTCGCGGCGCCTGCGCCGGCATGGCCGGCTGCTGTTCCTCCGCGGCGCGCCGCCACAGATCCACTCACTGATCCTGCTCGTCGGGCTGCACCGGCTGCCGGGCGTTCGGTTCGACGGCGCCGCGCCGGCGATCGCCTGAGCGCCCGGTGATCTAGATTTGCTGCGGTGAGCCGCACAGCGTTGTCGATCCCGCCGATCCTCGCGATCGCCGACCCCGATCAGGGCGTCTGGGCGGTCGCCGCCGGCCGCGACGCCGCCCGGGTCGCGACGGGACGGCTCGGCGCAGACGCGCACGCGTCCGCCGAGACAGCGGAGCTGAGCGCCGGCGCGTCGCCGGGCGAATGGCAGCTGGCAGGCGCCAGCGGCAGCCTCACCGGCACCCCGCGAGCGGCCGACGTCGGCACCGGTGACGAGGCGCTGGCGCTGACCAGCGTGAGCGGAGCGCTGAAGCTCGATGGTGGCAGCGAGCTGCGGGTCGACGGCGGTGGCGTCGGCCACCCGGGCTGGACCGAGCTGCAGGCGAACACGATTCGCATCCTCGGCGCCTGGTTCAACTCCAAGCGGTGGCTGGCGATGCTGAGCGTGCGCCCGCCGCGCGCCCGCGGCCACGACAAGGACGCGATCAGCGTCGCGGCGATCGGTGAGGACCAAGGCATGAGCGTGTTCGACCCCCGCCTGTCCAGCACCTACGGCTCCGACGAGCGCCTCCGTCGCGCCGGCGTCGAGATGTGGCTGGGCGCGGACAAGAAGGAGGATCTGCGCTCGTGGCGAATCGCGGGCGAGGCGGATGGCGCGCCCGCGCAGCTGCAGCTGGACGGAGTCTCGATCCAAGCGCAGCCGCTGCGCTGTCACAGCCGTGGCGACGCGGGTATCGGCGTGTACCTGCTGATCGCCGCTCGATGAGAAGCTGATCTCCGTTCGATGCGTGACATCGAGGCCGTGATCAGCGACTTCGGCGGGGTCTTGACCTCGCCGCTGGTCGACTCGTTCGCCGCGTTCCAGGAGTCAACGGGGATCTCGCTGGAAGACCTGGGGATGGCGATGGCGGACGTTGCCGCGCGGCTCGGCGTGAACCCGCTGTTCGAGCTCGAGCGCGGCCGCATGAGCGAGGTGGACTTCCTTGGCGAGCTCAGCGACGAGCTGCGCGAGCGCCTCGGTCGCCCCGTCCAGATGGACGATTTCGGCGCCCTGTACTTCGCCCATCTGACGCCTAACGAGCCGATGATCGATTACATGCGGAAGCTGCGCGACCGCGGCTACCGGCTCGCGCTCTGCACCAACAACGTGCGCGAGTGGGACGCGCGTTGGCGCTCGATGCTCGCGGTCGACGAGCTCTTCGAGATCGTGGTCGTGTCAGCGTTCGAGGGCATGCGCAAGCCCGAGCCGGAGATCTACCAGCTCACCCTAGAGCGCCTGGCGGTGCCCGCGTCCGCCACCGTGTTCGTCGACGATGTCGACGTCAACTGCGCGGCCGCCCAGGAGGCGGGCATGCGTGCGGTCCAGTTCCGTGACACCGAGCAGGCGATCGCGGAGATCGAAGCGGCGCTGTCACGCGATTGAGACGACGCTAGTGGGTCTCCCGGGAATGTTGTGCCTGAAATGGCGAGGGCCGGGGGCCGCTGGCTGAGGACGCAGGGTCAGTGGTGCAGCAGCGCTGCGCGACGATCCGAGGACAAAGGTCAGTGGTCATCAGGGCCGCCATTCCGGGTGGAGTGCTCCGGGAGGCGCACTAGGCGATCGCGTCAGTTCTCGCTGCCGAGGCGGTCCCAGCAGTACAGCTCGAGGCACTCGGCGAGCAGCTGTCGGCAGCGCCCGTCGGACAGCCAGGGGAGCACGGTGTCGAACGCCTCGTCCTCGCCGACACCGGCCTCGAACGCCTCCTCGCCGCGGAAGCCGGCGGCGATCTTCAGCGCCTCGCGACGGTTTTCGCCCAGCGACGGGAACACGTTGACGAGGAACTCCTTGGTGGGGATCGGGTGCCCACCCTCGAGCGAAGCCTGCCACGCGGCCAGCAGCGACAGGTCGTGCTCGTCGAGGTCGTTGACCGCCTTCGCGTAGTGCGATTGCAGATCCGGCTCGGGGATCTCGTCGACCCAGGCGCGGACGACCTCGCCGAGGATCTGGCGGCGTGCCTCGCGTCCGACGGACTCGGCGATCACGCGAATGGCGTTCTGCGGCTCGATGAAGCAGAGGGACATGGCGTCTCCGACTCGGTGGGCAGCGACCGGTGAAAATGTAGGCGCCGCTTCGGACGGACCCGAACGGACGCCAGCGGCTGCGGCTCAAACCCCCAGCGCCGAGCGGCAGCGCCGGAGCAGCTCGGGATCGGGTTGCTCGTCCGCCGCCAGACCGAGGTGAACGCGCTCCTCCCTGCCCCAGTTGTAGAAGCCGAGATCGAGCGCCTCCAGCGACACCTCGCAGGCGGCGGCGAGCTCGGCGGCGCGGCGCTCGAGCAGCATCACCTCGCCGATCCCCAGCGCCCGCTTGGCGGCGATCGTCGTCTCGTTGTCGCCGATCAGCTGCAGCCGCCCGCCGCCGAGCTCGAACACGTCCAGCCGGCCGAGCAGCACGAGCAGCTCGTAACGGGCGTCGCGGTGCATGCCCGGCAGCGCCAGCCGCTCGAACGCGCGGTCGAAGCGACGCTCTCGGCTCCAGCCGGGCTCGCCGCCCAGCGCCGCGGCCTGTGAGCCGGCCCGCCGTGCCCAGGCCCGGTAGGCGCGCACGGTGCCGTCGCCACGCGCGGGATCGTGCGCCGTGCGCGGCCCGGTCGCGACGCCGTCGAGCTCGGG
Source organism: Solirubrobacteraceae bacterium (assembly GCA_030038955.1). GTDB lineage: Bacteria > Actinomycetota > Thermoleophilia > Solirubrobacterales > Solirubrobacteraceae > Palsa-465. Next base: position 138 of record JASHQV010000369.1, on the reverse strand, counting down.
CAGCTCCCCCGAGGCCCAGCTGACCCGCACGCGTTCGATCGCTCCGAACGGCTCCAGATCGTCCTCCAGCGGCGACAGGTAGGCGATCAGGAACGCGAGCCAGGCGCGCTCCTCCACGTCGGCGCTGCCGGCCACCTC